>JAHFBW010000029.1 GCA_023249845.1 Candidatus Eiseniibacteriota bacterium | reverse complement strand
GCTCGTCGCCCAGGACCGCGCGACGACCGCTGCCCTGCTCGCCCATCTCGCCGAGGTGGATGCGCGCAAGCCCTACCTGCCGGCGGCGTACTCGTCGCTCCACGAGTACTGCGTCAAGCATCTCCGCTGGTGCGAACAGGCCGCCTACAAGCGGATCCGTGCGGCGCGAGCGGCGAGCGAGCATCCCGCGATCTTCACCGCGGTCGCTGAGGGGCGACTCCACCTGAGCGCTGTCGTATTGCTCTCGCCTCTTCTCACACAGGAGAACGCCGACGAGTTGATCGCGAGGGCGACCCACCGGACCAAGACCGAGATCGAGACGATGCTGGCGGACCGGTTTCCGCGCATGGAGTCGCTCGGGCTCGTGCAAGTCGTTGGCGCACCAGCGTCGGCATCGGTACCGGCGTCCCCAGGGACAGCTGAGGGAGTGTGCGATCAACTGTCCCCGGGGACAGTTGTGCAAACACACTTCTCGGCTTCCACGCCGATCCGTGCCGTGGCGCCGCTCACGCAGCGCCGCTTCGAGATGCGCGTCTCCATGAGCGAGGAGGTGCACGCCAAGCTGCAACGCGCGCAGGATCTTCTGAGTCACCAGATCCCTGCGGGCGAGCTCGAGCGGGTGCTCGAACGCGCGCTCGACGTGCTGATCGAGAAGCTCGAACGCCGCAAGTTCGTCGCAACCTCCAAGCCGCGGGCAGCGCGCCCCGGTCGCGCCACCTTGAACAGTCGCCATATCCCCGCGAACGTCCGCCGCGCCGTCTGGGAGCGGGATCACGGCCAATGCACGTTCGTGAGTGACACACCGGGCGTCGTTGCGACTCCCGCCGCTTCCTGGAGTTCGACCACGCCGAACCGGTTGCGCGAGGCGGCGAGGCGGCCGTCGCCAACCTCCGCCTCCGCTGCCGCGCGCACAATCAGTTCACCGCCGAGCGCACGTATGGCGCGGAGTTCATGCGGCAGAAGCGCGAGCGGGCACAGCAACGTTCCGTCGAGCGAGAGCGCATCCTGGGTTGCGAGGCCGAGATCGCGCCATACCTGCGGCGGCTCGGCTTCCGCGCGAGCGAGATTCGGGAGGCGGCGACGCACTGCGCGACCGTGTCTGGCGCTTCACTCGAGGAGCGCGTGCGCGCCGCGCTTCGCATGCTGAGTCCGGTGAGGCCGGCTCGAGCTCAGGTCTCGCCGGCGAACTGCCAATCGCATGCGTCCGCATGACCAGCACAAGCTCGCACTCCGGACGCCAGCCTGGCCCGAATACACCTGCGGCCACCCTCACTCGAGAGCGGCCGCAAGGATCTTCTATCGGCTGGACAGCCTAGTGGAACAGCGACTTCACCCGGCCCCAGTTGGACTTCGCGGTGGGCGTCGGGTCGAACGGCTGCAGGAAGCCGCGGATCTCGCCGCCCGGGTACACGTTCGAGTGGATGTTGAGATACGCCTTGCCATCCGCGATCGACTGGAGCAGGAATGCCTCAGCACCTGCCGGAGTGCCACCATGCGCCGTGATGAAGCTCGGGTTCCAGCTCGAGGCCATGGTCAGGTCCAGCGTGTTGTCGTACGTGCCCGCCATGACGCCAAGCGGAAAGCCCGCGAACGTCGGCGTGGTCGTGGCGACACCCGCGGTGCCGGTCAACGCCACCGCTGTCGCGGCATGGATGTGCGACGCCGTCGTGTTGCCCAGGAGCCCGCTGAAGACGGCGCGCACGCGCATGGTGTGCGCCACGGCATCGATATCCACCTGGCCCACGCCGGTGCCGGGCGAGGCATTGGGTGGAACCTCGTTGGGACCGGTGAGGATGGCCCGATAGAGCACCAACGCGGCGTTCGCTGGCGCGGATGTCACCATCGCGAGAGCGAGGACCGTCACGAGCAACTTCCAAGGATGTGATCTTCGAGTATTCGAGTCGAGCATGGGGACCTTCCTCTCTCTCGGTCGAGGGCCTGGCGACAATTGCGGGCCCTGTCGAGCGGCGAACGATGCGTTGCGCGCATTCATTCGACTCGCTGCCTCGAGGTCGTTTCCGGAAGTGCTGCAGCCGACGCTCGCGGACCCTCGAGTTGCTTCAAGGTTAGGTCTGCGAGGTGCTCCGGAGCAATGGCCGAGTTGCGCATCGCGGTCGCGTCGCGGAGGGCGAGCAGCTTGGAGTTCGTGCAAGCCCGCGTTACTGAACTGGCTAGCACAATTGCTCGAACAATCTGCCGGGAACGCACCCGCCGGGACCGGTCCCCACGACGCTGCTCGGGGAGCCACAGACGCCGACCACTTGGGGGTCGCGATCATGCACGGTGATATGCTCAGGTCCCTGCCTGGTGAGAAGGCTGCCTTGCGCCCCGCCCGTCTCAATGCGCTCTTCGCACTCGCGGTTCTGCTCCTCACGGCCAGCGCCGCTTGGCCTCAGACCGTGTGGCAGAAGTACGCCGGTAATCCGATCGTTCCCTACTACGTGGGGGGAGGCTACGCGCTGAACCCGAGCGTGCTGGCTGACGACGGTCACCTTTACAGAATGTGGTTTTCGGCCAAGCCCTACGGTGGCCCGTGGGCTGTCTTCACCGCGCTCTCGGATGACGGAGTCTCCTGGTATTCCTACGTCCTCAACCCGGTACTCGAAGCGGGGCCGGCGGCCTACGAAAGTGATGGGGCGACTCACTGCGACGTGATCTACGACGGCACGGGCTACAAGATGTATTACACCGGGGTTCGGGGTTGCTGCGGCGACGCGATCGGGCTTGCCACGTCACCTGACGGAGTCCACTGGACTCGATACGCGGGCAATCCGGTGCTCCTTCCGAGCGGCACCGGCTGGGACGGATCCGCGGTAAGCGCACCGCGCGTGTACTTCGACGGCACGCGTTACTACATGTACTACCGGGGGAACAACTCGGGTCTGGATCAGACGGGGCTGGCGATCTCCAGCAACGGTGTGGATTGGACCAAGGATCCGCTCAACCCTGTCTTGCCGCGGGGCGGCCCCGGGAGCTGGGACGCGGGATTCACGCAGCCCGGCGGTGTCTTCGTCCACGGCGGTACTTTCTACCTCGTGTACACAGGCGGTGTTCCCGGCGGGCCGGAATCCATTGGCATCGCGACCTCGCCCGATGGGATCGCGTGGACCCGATCCGCCAGCAACCCGGTGCTGAGCGGCGACGGTCAGGGAAGCTGGGACGGCCGCTCGACGGCGGCCTCGGTGCTCGTCGAGGGTGACCAGCTCCGCATGTGGTATTCCGGCACGCCTGTCTTGGGCTCCGAGTGGTCGATCGGTCTCGCGACCACCAGCCTGGGGCTCGTCATCGAACCAAGCCCGCGCGTGGCGGGGCTCATGCAGAACCGACCGAATCCTTTCGCCATTGCAACTGAGATCCGATACGCGATTGCGCAGGGCGGACCGGTCCGACTCAGAGTATTCGACCTTTCGGGGCGGGAGGTGTCCACGCTCGCAGACGAGGTGATGGAGCCCGGCGTTCACAGCAACACCTGGGTGCCGAACGACGTCGAGCCCGGTGTCTACTTCTGCAGTCTCGAGTCGGGCGGAATGACGAAGACGAGGAAGATGCTCCTGACGAGGTGATCGCTACCCTCGCGTCCCGCTCCCGGCTCACGGCCAGCAGTGCGTCTACTCGGTGATCATGCCGGGGTGCTGCGAGCCGATGAGGCCGGCGAGTCTCATCCTGCCCGTCAGAACCAGCGCGTGATCGTGACCTTCTTGTCGGTGTAGAACTCGATCGCGTCGCGGCCGTGGGCCTTCAGGTCGCCGTAGAAGCTGCCCTTGGCGCCGCCGAACGGGAAGAACGCCATGGGGGCTGCCACGCCGATGTTCACGCCGAGCATGCTGGGCTCCACGCGCCAGCGGTACTCGCGCGCGAACTTACCGCTCGACGTGAAGATGCTCGAGGCGTTGCCCAGCTCGTGGCGCTTCACGATCTCCACCGCCTCGTCGAACGTGTTCGCCTTCATCACGCACAGCACCGGGCCGAAGATCTCTTCCTTGGCGATGACCATGTCGGGCTTGACGTCGGTGAAGATGGTGGGGCCCAGGTAGTAGCCTTCGGGCCGCTTGGCATCGCGGTAGCCGCGGCCGTCGAGCGCCAGCGTCGCGCCCTCGGCGATGCCCTTCTCGATGTAGCCGAGCACCTTCTCGCGGTGCGCGGCGGTGATGACCGGGCCCATCGTGACGCCCGGCTCGCTGCCATCGCCCACGCGGATCTTCTTCGCCTCGTCCACGAGCCGCGTGCGCATGGCTTCGTAGGCGTCGCCCACGGCCAGCACAACCGAGTTCGCCAGGCAGCGCTCGCCGGCGCAGCCGAAGCAGGACTCCGTGGATACTTGTGCCGCCCGATTGAGATCTGCGTCGGGCATCACCAGCACGAAGTTCTTGGCGCCGCCCAGGGCTTGCACGCGCTTCCCCTTCTCGGCGCCGCGCCTATAGATGTACTGCGCCACCGGCGAGCTGCCGACGAACGACACGCCCGCGATGCCCGGGTGGTCGAGGATGGCGTCCACCGCTTCCTTGGCGCCATGCACCAGGTTCACCACGCCGTCCGGGAAGCCGGCCTCATGCAGCAGCTCGAACATGCGCATCTGCGACAGCGGTACGCGCTCGCTGGGCTTCACCAGGAACGTATTCCCGCAGGCGATGGCGTGCGGCAGGAACCACATCGGCACCATGGCCGGGAAGTTGAACGGCGTGATCGCAGCGAACACGCCCATGGGCTGGCGGAAGAACTGGCTGTCGATGCCGGTGGCGATGTCCTCGAGTCCCAGTCCCTGCATGAGCGACGGGATGCCGCACGCCAGCTCCACGTTGTCCACAGCGCGCCGCACGCTCGAGCGCGACTCGTCGAGCGTCTTGCCGTGCTCCCTGGTGACGATGCGCGCGATGTCGTCGAAGTTCTTCTCGAGCAGCTCGCGGAACCTGAACATGGGCCGCACGCGATTGACGGGCGGCGTGGCGCGCCACGCGGGATAGGCAGCGAGCGCCGCCTTGACGGCGCGGTCCACATCGTCGGCGCCGCCCATGGGCACGCGCGCGAGCAGCTCGTTCGTGGCGGGATTCCGGACCTCGCCCGTGGTCTTGGCGGTGGAGTCCACCCAGCGGCCACCGACGAAGATCTTGATCGTGGGAGCCGTCGCCGAGCCGGTGGTACCGCTCAGCGTGGCCTGTTCCTGGGGAGGATTCATGACTCGCTCCTGTGCATTTGAGGTGTGGCCGTGCGGTCGATGGACGGAGCATACACGCCACGGGGCCCGCTCAACAGCCTCAACCGCGCCTCGCCCACCTCGTGAGATCGCGCAGCAGCGGCGTCATGTGAGCCCACGCGAATCGCCGGCGCAGGCGGGGCAGCGAGGCGAGCGGCACCCACGAGGCGCTCGCCGCGTCGTCGGCTGCGCGAGGCTCGCCAAGGCGCCACTGACCGGCGAAGTAGAAGTTCATCACCGGGAAACGCCCAAAGCCTCGGATGAAGTAGGTGTCCCAGTAGAACCCGAGCCACTCGGCGCGCCCGAGCGTCAGTCCGGTCTCTTCGCGCAGCTCGCGGCGCGCGGCGCCCTCGAGCGATTCATTCGCTTCCACGAACCCGCCCGGCACGTCCAGGTAGCCCGCGCGCGGCGCGTGTGCGCGTTCGAGCAACAGCACGTGGCCTCGCTTCACCACCAGCAGCCCCGAGGCCGAGCGCGGGTAGTCGTAGATCATGTAGCGGCAGCGTGGGCAGGTCATGTGCCGGGGCCGCGTGGCGTTCGGCGGCCGGCGCGTGATCGGCTGGCCGCACACGGCACAGGGGACGCTCGCCATCACGGCACCTCCACGGTGATCACCGTAGGCAACGGCACGCGCGCGGCCGGCGCCGAGGGGTGTTCGTCGGTCTTCTCCCATTTGCCGTACGACGCATAGCGAAACTCGCCGCGCGTCACGACCAATTCCGCCTCGCGTCCGCCGTCCATGCTCATGGCGTGACGTAAGTGAAGCGGCGACTCCTGGAGCACGAACGCGAAGTCGGCCAGCGTGTAGCCGCCCTCGCTCACCAGCACCACCAGTCGCCCGTGACGGTCCTCGCCCACCACCGTGCGATTGGCGATGCGCTCGCTGCGCCGCACGCGGAGCGAGCCCGTGCTGTCGAACAACATGTACGACTGCGCGATTTCGTTCCACGCCAGCGACTCGGGCGCTATGGTGATCGCCGCCAGGTCCACCACGTGCCCGCCTTCGCCGGGGCCGCGGCGATCGGCCACCAGCGCCGCGTGATAGCCGATGTGCGCTTGGCGGGAGAGCCATCGCCCGCCGCTCGCCAACAGCCCCATGTAGCGCCAATCCGGGTAGAACTGGCCCGCGTTGAACACCGCCACGGCGTGCGTCTGGCGCTGCCATTCCACCACGTCGGGTGGCTCCGCGGAGCTGACCTGCGAGTAGTGGCGCACACGCAACCGGATGCGTTCGGGATCCAGGCGCAGCGCCGCGATGGCGGCCGAGCCGCGCCGGCAATAGGGCTCACCTCTGAAGATGGCGAACTCGAGCCCCGGCGAGAGTTGCCGCCAGCGCGGGATGCTGGTCCCGCGCCATAACACGAACGCTCCGACCAGGAACACGAACGGGAGCACCCAGCGCGCATGCAACCGCGGCCACCGGCGGCGGACGTTCAGGCCACCCCCGCATGGCGCTGCCGGGCTTCCTGAACCATCATCAACTCGCTCACGTTTTCGAGTGTGAGCAGGCCCACAAGTTGCCCGCGCATCACCACGGGCACCGCGGAGTGCCGGCCCGCGCGCATGAACTGAAGCGCGCGCTCCAGCGGCCACGAGGCCTCGACCGGCTCCACGTCCAAGCGCACGACGCGGCCCACGGGTGCCGTCGGGCCTTCTTCACGCAGGCCCTGGATGAGGCCGGCGCGCGCGAGCATGCCCAGGTAACGTCCGCCCTCGAGCACCGGGAAGTCCTGCTGGTCGCCCGCGAGCATCAGGTCCACGGCATGCTGCAGCTCGTGTCGTGTCTCGACCGACATGAACGCAGTCACCATGGCCGCCGACACTGGAAGCCCCGAGAGCGACGCGCGCGTCTGGACCAGGGCGCGCTCCTCGCCCGCGGCCATGAACACGAACAGCGCTACGAACACCAGCACCGGGCTCCGCAGCACGAACACGCCGACCACTGCGAACAGCATCGCGAAGCCCTGCCCGACCTGCGCGGCGATGCGCGTGGCGCGCGCGTACGGCATGGCGAACGCGAGCGAGGCGCGCAGCACGCGCCCGCCGTCCATGGGGAACGCGGGGATCAGGTTGAACAGCAGCATGGCCAGGTTCGCGAGCAGCAGGAACTCCGGCAGCGCCTTCTCGGCGCGCGCGAGTGCCTGTTCCGGCGTCACGCCCAGGCTCGCGAGCACCGCCGCGATCGCCGTGGCGAGCACCAGGTTCACGCCCGGGCCGGCGAGCGCGACCACCACTTCCTGCATGGGCTTTTCGGGCATGCGCTCGAGGCGCGCCACGCCGCCGATCGGGAGCAGCACGATCTCGCGCGTCTGGATGCCGTAGTGGCGCGCAGCCAGTGCGTGGCCCAGCTCGTGGAGGAGCACGCACAGGAACACGAGCAGCAGCTCGCTCACCGTGAACCACATCGGATTCGTGCCGCTTCGGAACAGCGCCAGCCCTCCCACCATGAGCAGGAAGGTGGCGTGCACCTCGATGCGGATGCCGGCGATCGTGGCAAGTCGAAACGACCAGCGCACAGAGGGGTCCTCCGGGGTTCGGCGTCAGTCTCGCACAGTGAGCGAGGGCCGTGCAGGAGCGGCCCGGTGCGGCGTGTTACGCCGAAAAGACGCTAGTCGTCCATCCGCACGCGCTGCACCGGGCGCAACAGCAGCCAGCGGACGCGCAGCACGAGGAACAGCGCCACCCCGGCCAGGCCCGCGACGAAGCCCCACCACAGTCCCACCACACCGAGCCCCGCCCGGAAGCCCAGCCACAGGCTCACCGGCATGCCCATGAGCCAGAACCCGAGCACGTTGGAGACGAGCGATGCGCGCGTGTCGCCGGCACCGCGCAGCACGCCGGCCGCCACCACCTGCATGCCGTCGAACACCTGGAACAGGCCCGCAATGGGAATGAGCATCGACGCCACGGCCACGACGCTCGCCACGGTGGTGTAGCCGCGTGCGAACGCACCCGGGAATCCGAGCAGCGCGCACGCCGACACGAGCATGTAGGCCATGCCCACGATCAGCGCGCTTGCCGCCACGCGGCGCGCATGCGGCAGGTCGTCCGCTCCGATGGCGCGACCCACCAGCACGGACGCAGCACTCCCAATGCCCATCGGCACCATGTACATGAGCGAGGCCAGGTTGATCGCCACCAGATGCCCGGCGATGGCGTCGGTCCCGAACCAGCCCGCGAACACCGAGATGGACGCGAACGTGACGTACTCGACCGAATTCTGCGCGCCGATCGGAAGACCCAGCCGCAGCGTGCGCCAGAGCGGCGTGCGCGCCGTGGCGGCCTTGCGCCACGGCGTGAGCAGCGGCTTCAACTCACGTCGTGCGAGCACCAGCGCCAGCCCGAGCATGAGGAAGCGGGCGATGAGCGTGGAGATCGCCGAGCCCACCACGCCCATGGCGGGCGCGCCCCAGTGTCCGAACACGAACACCCAGTTGAGCCCCAGGTTGACCAGGTTGCCGACGACGATGGCGCCTACCACCGCCTGCGTGCGCTTCATGGCCTGCAGGCACTGGCGGAGCGTGATGAAGATGAACATCGGCACGAGCCCGAACGCCGACACTTGCACGAATGCCGCGGCGCGCGGAATCACGTCCGGTGGCTGGCGAAGTGCGCGGTAGATCCAATCCGCCGGGATGCACGCGAGGCTCGTGGCCACGCCAAGCAGCAGGGCCAGCACGAGCGCGCGCTGCGCACCGAGTGCCACCGCTTCGTGCTCGCTGGCACCCAGTGCCTGTGACACGATCGGGTCGGTGGACCACAGCACGCCCATGGTGAAGCCCGAGAATCCGTAGACGATCAGGGTCCCGAGCGCGCCGGCCGCCAGCTCGCGTGATGAGACATGGCCGAGCATGACCGTGTCCACGACGCCCATGAGCATGAGCCCCACCTGCACGCTCGCGATGGGGATCGCGAGGCGCACGAGGGCACGGATGTCGGCCAGGTCCGGCACGAATCGGCTGAGCATGGAGGAAGGAATACGCGGCGCGGCGGCCACGCGCCAGTGCCGTGGCGGCGGCGGCGGGCCGGCAGGCGCGGAGCGTTGGACAGCGCGGCGAGCGCGGGCCAGTCTCCCGTGATGATGCTCGTCCCCCTCCTGGTCGGACTCGCCGGCGCGGCGCTCGTGCTGTTCGTGCTGTGGGACGCGTTCGAGACCATGCTCGTCCCGCGGCGCATCGGCCGCCGCGTCCGTTTCACGCGCTACTTCTACCTCGTCACCTGGCGGGCGTGGCGTGCGATCGCCCGCAGGATTGGGAAGCTCTCGCGGCGGGAATCACTGCTCGGCGTGTACGGCCCGCTCTCGTTGATCCTGTTGCTCGCGTGCTGGGCCGTGGGGCTGATCGTGGCGTTCGCGCTGCTGCAGCAGGCGGCGCGCGGGTTCGCGGGCCTGTCACCTGAACGGATGGGAACGCTTGTCTACCTGAGTGGCGAGACGTTCTTCACGTTGGGCTTCGGCGACATCACGCCCGCCACAAACTTGGGGCGAGGCCTGTCGGTGCTCGAGGCCGGGATGGGGTTCGCGTTCCTGGGCACCGTGATCGGCTACCTGCCCACGCTCTACTCGGCGTTCTCGCAGCGAGAGATCGCCATCTCGATGCTGGACGCGCGCGCGGGCTCAGCTCCGACTGCGGCGGAGTTCATGGCGAGATTCCGGTCGATCGGTGGCGACGCCATGAAGGACGCCGCGCTGCGCGATTGGGAGCGCTGGTCGGCGCAACTGCTGGAGACGCACATCTCGTATCCCCAGCTCGCCTACTATCGTTCGCAGCACATCAACCAGTCGTGGCTCTCGGCCCTCACCGCCATACTCGACTCGTGCGCGCTGCTGCTGGCGGGGTCCGACCCGACGTCGAAGCCGCAGGCCAAGCTGACGTTCGCCATGGCCCGGCACGCGCTGGTGGACGTGATGCAGATCTTCGTGTCGCGCTACGAGCCCGGTGGGCTGGATCGCCTGCCGCATGCAGACCTCATGCAGCTCGCGGCGTACCTCGGGCAGACCCATGCCGCCATGGGAAGCTCGCCCGAGTTCGAGCAGCGGTTGACGGCCCTGCGCCGGATGTACGAGCCCTATGCGCAGGCGCTCTCGCGATATCTGTTGATGGATTTGCCCCCGTGGCTCTGCAAGTCGCCGCGACCAGACAACTGGCGCAGGGGCCCGTGGGATCAACAGCTCGGCGGTCAGACCTCGCCGGACGTGGGGGACGACGACCACTTCTGAGTGGGCGCCCTTCACTGCTTCAGGCTCCCTCTGTCCGAAGATCTCCCGCTAAGTACAGCTCACCAATCCGTCGGCTTGTAGTCTTTGAGGAACTGCCCCCACACGTGCTGGCCGGTGTTCATGCCGCTGATGATGGGGTCCACGATGCGCGCGCCGCCGTCCACGATGTCGAGCGGTGGGTGGAAGCCCTGTTCCTCGGTCTTCCTCGCCGCGATCTCCACCGGGTCCTCGTCCGTGACCCAGCCCGTGTCCACGCTGTTCATGTGGATGCCGTCCTGGAGGTAGTCCGTGGCCGCGGTGCGCGTCATCATGTTGAGTGCGGCCTTGGCCATGTTCGTGTGCGGGTGCCGCGTGGTCTTGAAGCTCTTGTAGAACTGCCCTTCCATGGCGCTCACATTCACGATGTGCTTGTCGCGCTCGGCGCTCTTCATCATGAGGGGCTTGAGTCGCGCGTTCAGCACGAACGGCGCGATGGCGTTCACGAGCTGAACCTCGAGCAATTCCACGGTGGGCACCTCGGCGAGCAGCATGCGCCACGAGTTGTGGCCGCGCAGATCGATCTGCTGCAGGTCCTGGTCGAGCCGGCCCTCGGGGAACAAGTCGCGCTGGGCTTGGCGCTCGTCGGGTAGCAGCGGCACCTGCGAGAGGTGCGCGGCGTGCGTGAGCCCGGCAAGTGCGCCGACGCGTTCCTCCGGCGTGGCGGCCGAACCTGCGAGTCCCGCGACCGCCGCCTCGATTGCAATGCGAGACTCGCGCGACTCACCCGCCGGGCCCTCCGGCAGCATGTGGTAGCCGCGCAGGCCCTCGTAGGCGCCAAGCAGGCGCCGTTCGCGTTCGGGCATCGCGCGCAACGCGGCCGACTCTCCCTCCATCATGTGCGAATAATAGTCGGGCGGCCGGCGCACGGTCTGGCAGGCGTTGTTGATGATGTAGTCCAACCGATCGCGCGTCGCGATCAGGTGATGGCAGAACGCTTCGACGCTCGGCGTGTGGCGCAGGTCGAGCCCGAAGATCTCGAGTCGATCTCCCCACTCCTCGAAGTCGGGCTCGCGCGCGTACCGGGCCGCCGAGTCGCGCGGGAATCGCGTGGTCACGATGAGCCGCGCGCCGGATCGCAGGAGCTTCAAACCCGCCTGGTAACCGATCTTCACGCGGCCGCCCGTCAGCAGCGCGTCGCGGCCGCGCAGGTCGGCGAGCTCGGTGCGCTTGGCCAGATTGAACTCGCCGCACGCCGGGCACAGACGATCATAGAAAGAGTGCACCTCGGACGTGAGCGTCTTGCAGATATAGCAGGCGCGAGGCTCGACCGACGCGGTGCTCGAAGTGCCGTTCGCCGCCTTCGGCTCAGCCGCACCGTTCGCAGACCCGACGCCAGCCCCGTCGCCCTCCTCCGCCGGCGCCACGTCTTGCGCGATGAATCCCTCGGGCGCGAACGCCGCCGGCGTGGTGAAGATGGTCTGTCGCCGGAGGGCGCGGATGCCGGTGTCAGCGAGCGTCTCGCGATCGCGCCGCGTGCGCTCTGCGCGGCGGAGCCGCTGGATGGTCTTGACGAGTCGACGCCGTCCGGCGGGATCCGGGTGGAACACCTCGCCTGCGGCCTGCAGCAACCGCCTGCGTTCCAATGAGTCCAGCGCACCCATCAGAGCGCGGTCAGCCGCGACGCGTTCGAGCAATTCAATGGCGGCGCGCAGGCTCTCGCGGAGCGCGGGGAGGTCGGCTTCGACGATCGGCAGGTCGGTTGGTAGGGACATGATCGGCGCAGCGTACCGTCTGGGCCGACGGACGTGAAGGCGCAGGCCCGCGGGTGTCAATGATCAGCACACAGAACATCGGGCGCCGGCCGAAGCCGGCTCGCGATCACGCCGCCAGGCGCCAAGGCGGCTCGGACGCGCCGAGCACTCGGCGCGCGCGCGGGATCCTCACGCGTTCGTAGAGCGCCTCGATGTCGTAGAGCGCGCGCTCGAGGTCGTGGCACTCGAGCGCCGCGAGTCGGCCGCGTTCGCGGTAGGCACGGCGACGGTCCGCGTCAGCGAGAAGCTCCGCCACTTGGTCGGCGAACGGACCCACGGGCTGGGAGTTGACGAGCACGCCCGCCTCGCCTTGGAGCAACAGCTCGGCGGCACCGCCGACGGGGTCGGCCACGACCGGCAAGCCCACGGCGAGCGCCTGGACGATCGGCAGGCCGACCGGATCGGGCGAGGGCCCGAGCGCCAGGCCCACATCGCACGCCGCGAGCAGCGCGGGCAGGTCGAGCCGTGAGACGCGCGGGAAGAGTCGGAGCTGGCTCGCCAGCCCGAGCTCACGCGCTTCGGCGCGCAGGATGGACATCGCGTCCGAGTCGTCGAGATCGCTTCCCGCCACGACGAACTCGAGCCCGGGCACACGCGCATGCAGCGCCACGAGCAGGTTCAAGATGCGGTAGCCGCCGCGCGCGGGCGCGGGCGGCCCGAGCAGCACCACGCGGCGGTTCACTCGCCCGACCGCAAGGGCCGCAACGTCGGCCGACCCAGCCGCAGCGGTTACGGTGGAGAAGCGCAGACCGTCCACGCCCACCGGCAACAGCGCCACTCCTCGGCCCAGTGCCAGCGTGACGCGGTCACGCGCGTACGTGGTGCGAGCGAGCAGATGATGTCCGGCGCGCGCGAGCGACATGATCGGCTCGAATGCGGCCGTCTGCACGGCTCCGACGCAGTCGAGGCAGGGTGCCACCGGATGGTGCTGCTCGCACCGCTCGACTCGCGGGCGTCGCAACAGGTCCGCCGCAGGACAGAGCGGGGACCAGTCGAGCACGTCCAGAAGCAGCGGCGCTGACTCCAATGCGCGAACGTTCACGGCCGACAACGCGCCGGGAGCGGCCAAGTGGATCACGTCGGGCTCGTTGCCAAGAGCCTGCTCGAGCGCGGTGGCGAACTCCTCGGGCGCGGGGCGCCTCACGTCCACGCCCTCGGGGTCGGGCGTCAAGCTCTCCGCTCCGTCCATCGTGTTGCACAGGACCGTGACCCGATGGCCGCGACTGTTGAGCCCACCCGTCAGTTCGTACACCCATGCCGAGGTGGGATCGAGCGTCGAGGGCTCGAGCCCGCGGGTCACGACCAGCAACTTCAAGCGGCCCGGTCCTCACCCTCGTCCGTGAGCGGAGGATCGTACTCGTCACGATTGGGCGGCGCGGGGAAGTCCAACTCCTCATTCGTGAGGTCGAACGCCAGGTCGGATTCGGCGGGCGCGGCCTGCACCGCGTCGTAGCTCTCGTCCGCGCTCATCTCCCCCGGCCCTTCCCAGCGGTCGCGGAGGTACAGGTTCAGCGCCGAGAGATCCCGGCGCGCCGGGCGGTGTCCGGGGTGGATCCATAGCGTGTGGCGCAGCAGGCGCATCGCGTCCTCGACGGCGCCGAACTCGAAACAGGCGGAGGCGGCGAGGTAGTGAAGCCCCGGGTGGTGCGGCGCCAGCGCCATGCCGCGCAGCGCCCGAGCCAGCGCCTCGCGAGCGTTGCCGTCCTCGAGCGCGGCATGACCCGCGCGCGCAAGGTAGCGTGCGCCCTCGGCGTCGGGCGGCGCGTCCAGCCCAGGCACGAACCGCCGCAGTTCCTCGCAGGCGCGCCGCATGCTCAGCGACACGAAGCCGTCGAGACGCGAGCTGGAGCCGGCAGCGACGCGATCGGCGAGCCGATCGAGCGCGTCGAGGATCTCCTGCATGGATGGCTGCGTGGAATCGGACACGTCACCCTCGTCGTGTGGGATCCGGGCCTCGGAGTCGTCCGCGACCCGACGGAGTCGCACTTCGAAAAGAGTTATCGGCGGACATCACGCCGGCTTGACTGGAGCTTCTGCGGCGCACGGGGCGGGCAGAACCCGCCGCTGGTCATGACGGCGCGGGAGTGGCGCGCCGCTCTGCTATCGTGCGCCGCGTGAGACTCCTGCTCGGACTCCTGTTGCTCTCCGCCGCCGCCACTTCGTGCGTGCCCGGCCGGGCGGACGCGCCGGAGGCGAACGGCCGCCACTACTTCGGCTCGCTCCATCGCGCGCACGACCAGGTGTTCCGCTTCAATCTGGGCGCCGAGCCCGAACTGCGCGACCCGAGCACCATGGCGGGACAACCCGACGGGCGGTTCGCGCGCATGGTGTTCGAGGGGCTCACCGTGCCTGATCCC
The DNA here is from genome assembly GCA_023249845.1 of Candidatus Eiseniibacteriota bacterium. GTDB lineage: Bacteria > Eisenbacteria > RBG-16-71-46 > RBG-16-71-46 > RBG-16-71-46 > JAIOPA01. Next base: position 6,781 of record JAHFBW010000029.1, on the reverse strand, counting down.
CAGACGCTTGAACCGCGCCCGGGCCAGGCCTACCGCTGGGAGCGAACCGCCGACGGGCGCACGTACACGTTTCACCTGCGGCCCGGACTCCGCTGGTCGGACGGCACGCCACTCACGTCGAACGACTTCCTGTGGACGTGGCGGCGAATCCTGGCGCCCGCCACCGCGGCGCGCAACGCCAGCATGCTCTACGCGGTACGAAACGCCGTGGCCTACCACGACGGCAAGATCGCCGACTCCACCGCGGTCGGGCTCGAAGCGCCCGACGACAGCACGCTCATCGTGAGGCTGGAAGAGCCCACGGCATACTTCCTGTCGCTCACCAGCTTCTACATCCTGGTGCCGGCGCCGCGGCACGTCATCGAGCGTTACGGCGTGCGCTGGACGCTGCCCGAGAACCTGGTGGGGAACGGCCCGTTTCGCTGGACCTACTGGCGGCAGAACGACCGCTACGAGTTCGTGCCATCGGAGAGCTACTGGGATCGCGCGAGTGTCAAGCTCGAGAAGGTCGTGGCCTACACGGTGGATGACCTGAATACGTCCACGAACCTCTACAAGTCCGGCGCCATCGACTGGAACCCGAGCGGCTACATCCCGTCCCAGTACCTGGGCTACATGAAGCCGTACGCCGACTACCGCACCGGCCGTTATCACGGCACCTACTTCTATAGCGTGAACGTGACCCAGCCGCCGCTCGATGACGTCTGGGTGCGGCGCGCGCTCAACCTGGCGATCGACCGCGAGTCCATTGCGCGCGATCTCCTGAAGGGCAGCCGTGACCCGTGGGGACGCCTCACGCCGAGCGGCTACCCCGGCTACGTGGGCGCGAGCCAGGTGCGATACGACCCGGAGCGCGCGCGCCGCGCGCTGGCGCGCGCAGGCTACCCGGGCGGCAGGGGGTTCCCGCGCGTCTCGATCCTGTTCAACACGAGCGAGGACCATCGCCGGATCGCCGAAGCCATCCAGGCGATGTGGAAGCGCGACCTGGGGATCGACGTGGAGCTGTCGAACCAGGAGTGGGGCTCCTACCTGCAGGCCACGTCCACGCTCCACTACCAGATCGCGCGGAGATCGTGGATCGGCGACTACCTCGATCCCAACACGTTCCTCCAGATGTTGACGAGCGGCGACGGGAACAATCGCTCCGGCTGGTCGAACGCGCGCTACGACGCGCTGATCCGGCTCGCGAGCCGCACGCTGGATCCCGCGCGCCGGTTCGCGACGCTTGCGGAGGCCGAATCGCTGGCGGTGGACGAGGCGCCCTACTTCCCTATCTACCACTACTCCAACACCGAGCTCCTGAAGCCCTGGGTGCGTGGCCTCTACTTGAACGCGCTCGACACCCATCTGCTCACGCGCGTGTGGATCGACCACGACTGGCGCCAGCACGAACCGCTGGCGGGCGAGGCGCCGAGGTGAGCACCTACATCGCGCGCCGTCTGCTGCTCATGGTGCCGACGCTGCTCGTCATCGCCACGCTCACGTTCGTGCTGATGCGATTGGCGCCCGGCGGGCCGTTCATGAGCGAGAAGGACATCCCGCCCAAGGCCAAGCAGGAACTGCTGCATCGCTACGGGCTCGATCGGCCGCTCTACGCGCAGTACTTCTCGTTCATCGCCAACGCGGCGCGACTGGAGTTCGGGCCGTCCTATAAGTACCCCGACCGCCAGGTGCGCGAGATCATCCTGCAGGGCTTCAGCGTCTCGGCCGAACTCGGCGGCTGGGCGCTGCTCCTTTCACTCCTGATCGGCGTGCCGGTGGGCACCATCGCGGCGGTGCGCCAGAACCAGCCCACCGACTTCGCGGCCATGACGCTGGCCTTGGCCGGCGTCTCGGTGCCGAACTTCGTGCTCGGGCCTGTGCTCGTCCTCTCGTTCGCGCTGTCGTTCACGCTGCTTCCGGCCGCGCTGTGGATGGGGCCCGAGTCGCGCATCCTCCCGGTGCTGGCGCTGTGCGTGAGCTACGTGGCGTACATCGCGCGACTGACGCGCGCCGGCATGCTCGAGGTGCTGCGCCAGGACTACATCCGCACCGCGCGCGCCAAGGGGCTTTCCGAACGCGTCGTGGTGCTCAAGCACGCGTTGAAGCTCGGCATACTTCCTGTTATCTCCTACCTGGGGCCCGCCGCGGCGCGCGTCATCATGGGCTCGATCGTCATCGAGCAGATCTTCGCCATCCCCGGGCTCGGCCGCTATCTAGTAATTGGCGCCGTGAATCGCGATTACACGCTGGTGATGGGCGTGGTCTTGTTCTACGCCTCGTTCCTGCTGGTGCTGAACCTGCTCGTGGACCTGGCGTATAGCTGGCTCGACCCGCGCGTGGAGCTGGCGTGAGCATCGGCCTCCGCCCGCCCGTGACGGTGCTCGCTCCAGAGGCGCGCGTGTCACAACCGCGGAGCCTGTGGAGTGACGCGTGGGCCCGCCTGCGCCGCAATCGCATGGCGGTGGCGGCCGGCGTGTTCCTGCTCGTGATGAGCACGCTCGCCACGTTCGCGCCCTGGATCCCGTGGCTCCCCGACCCGACGCTGCAGGATCTCGCGAAGGGCTCCACCGCGCCGTCGTTCGCGCACCTGTTCGGCACCGACGAGCTGGGCCGCGACCTGTTCGCGCGCGTGCTCCACGGCGGGCGCATCTCGCTGCTCGTGGGCCTCGTCGGCACGCTCGTGTCGCTGCTGATCGGCGTCACGTGGGGCGCGGTCGCGGGCTACGTGGGCGGCCGCACCGACGACTACATGATGCGCGTCGTGGACGTGCTCTACGCGCTCCCCTACATCTTCCTCGTCATCTTGCTGCTGGTGTTCTTCTCGAAGAGCCTGCTCATGCTGTTCGTGGCGCCCGGGCTCGTCCAATGGCTCACCATGGCGCGTATCGTGCGCGGCCAGGTGCTCTCGCTCAAGAACCAGACGTTCGTGGAGGCCGCGCGCGCGCTCGGAGCTTCCGACCTCGCCATCGTGTTCCGCCACATCGTGCCCAACACGCTGGGGCCGGTGATCGTGTACACCACGCTCACCGTGCCCGCCGTGATCCTTCAGGAGGCGTTCTTGAGCTTCCTGGGGCTGGGTGTCCAGCCACCGAACGCGTCGTGGGGCACGCTCGTGTCCGACGGCGCCAAGCTGCTGGCGCTCTTCCCCTGGCTCGTGCTGTTCCCGGGGCTCGCCATGTCGCTCACGCTCCTGGCGTTCAACTTCCTGGGCGATGGACTGCGTGACGCGCTCGACCCGCAGGGCCGGCGCGATGGAGGAGCCTGACCATGACCGACGCCCGCGGACCCGCGGACTTTCCTTACGACACGCGCCTGAACCTCCTGCACGGCCCGCTCGAGACCATCGATGTGCAGGCGATCGCCGACGGCGTGACCCACCCGTGGTTCAACCAGACGCTCTGCCAGGTGAACGGCGCCGTCGTGCGCGTGGGTGTCATCCGCGGCGAGTACCACTGGCACAAGCACGACCACGACGACGAGTTCTTCTACGTGGTCGAGGGCCAGCTGCTGATCGACCTCGAGGGGCGCACGGTCGCGCTCGTGGCGCGGCAGGGATTCATGGTGCCGAAGGGCGTGGTGCACCGCACGCGCGCGCCCGAGCGCACGATCATCCTGATGGTCGAGAACGCGGGCATCGTGCCGACTGGCGATTAGAGGAGTTGGACGGATTCGGCAGCAAGCCGTCCGCACCCTGTCATCGAATGATGACGAACCTGCCCACCTCATGGCCGCCCGGCCAGTCCACCGTGAACAGGTAGACGCCTGACTCGATGTCCTGACCGTTGCGCGAGATCAGGTTCCACGCCGCCTCGCCGTCGCCGTTTGTGCCGTCGTGGTCGAGCGTCCGCACCAGATCGCCAGCCAGCGTGTAGATTCGGATGCGAGACCGGGCGCGCGGCAGCCCGAAGAAGTCCACGTGTCGTGTGAACGCGTCGCCCGGGACGGACTCTCGCTCCCACGGCGCGCGCTCGCGAAACGGGTTCGGCACCACCCACACCCTGCCATCGCGATAGCGCCCGCCCGCCTCGATCCGCGGCCGGACGATTCCTGAGAACACCGCCCGGAACGGGCTCTCGAGCAGGTCCGCGCGCCGCACACCGCCTTCCACGATCTCCCGCTGGGCCACCGCCGTGACGACGTAGTGATAGTCGAACCCGTCCATCACGCGTTTGTCCACGAAGCGGTAGCGACCCACCGGGTAGTGACGACGCTCGTAGGCCACTGAGTCGTAGTCCACCGTCGGATCAAGCGCTGCACTCAGCGGATTCGCGCCCAGCGATGTGTCGGCGGAGAAGCTCGCGAGTTGCTGCCAGCGTGACGCCGGCGGCAGCAGTGACGTGCGGGCCCACTGATCGAGCCGGTACACGCGGTAGCCCCAGAACTTCCAGGGCGAGCCCGGTATCACGCCCGCGTCGGCGAGCAGTTCGGGCAGGTTGTCCCATTCCACCGTGACCTCGCGGTCACCTGCGACCGAACGAAACGATGGCTGCGGCGGCACCGGCGCCTGTACAAACCATGGAAAGTGCGTCTCCTTCCCGTCCAGGCCGGTACATGCGTCGCAATCGAGGTCGGACCAGACGCATGGCTGGCCATGCCGGTACGTGAACTCGTAGTTGTCGGTCGGAGGAGCGAACCCGGGCGGCCACGGCGGAGAGAGAGGTGGATAGTAGACGCGATCGGTGTAGAACTTGGTGATGCAATGCGGGTCGTAGTTGAACTGAACGCCCTCGGGAGCCTCATAGCAGACCTCATGCCCCGAGACCCCCGTACGGCCGTCCTGATAGGGGTATGACAACATGCCTGGCAGGCGCGACGCGTTCGGCTGCAGGTCGAGCGACGTGCCGCGAGACGTCATGAGCGCGCTCTGGAGCGCGGCCACCAGGCTGTCGCGGTTCTCGCCCGCGACGAACGCGACCGCCATCTCCAGCGACTGGCCCGGGGCCAGCGTGGCGAACGGGCCGCAACTGGCGAGCACGGCGTAGTCCTGGGCGCGCGCGGTATCCGCGGTGGGAAGCGTGCCCCGGAGCGCTGCGTATCGATCCGCGTCGATGGTTGGGGGCCCGCCCTCACCGGGGAACTCGCCGAGCGAGAACACCGAGTAGCGAAACGTGGTGTCACGGCGGGGTGCGCGGGCCTTCGCCTGCGATTCGCGCGCACCTGGAAACGTGTAGTTCACGAGGTAGCCGAGCGGGTCGGTGGTGTGCGAGAGCCCGGTGATCGCGACCCACGGGAGGTGGGATCCGGCCACGCCGTCGTGGACGGCAGGCAGTTCGCTCCCATGGTAGCTGAAGCAATCCTTCTGCAGGACGTCCAGGACGAGATAAGAGCGGCCCTCGAACACCACCATGCTGTCGTTCACGGTGGACACACGGTCATTCAAGTGGCCGGCGCTGTCGTCGCGTTCGCGCGCGTCCAGGTTCGCGAACACCCCCAGCCACACGTCGTGCAATGTCGTCTGGCCGTGGTTCGTGATCGTGTATTGCACGCCCGCGATGTCGTCGTAGCCGAGCAACGCCCACGCGTGCGCCTCCTGCGTCACCGTGAGACCCAGCGGGGCGTGGCGTTCGCCGAATTCGTAGGCGAAGTTCACTGCCTCCGGCCGATCGTCCACGTACGTCGCCGTGCACGTCTCCTGCGCCGGGAATCGCAGGTCCTCGTCGATCTCCCCATCGCCATCGTTGTCGATGCCGTCGAGAAGCTCCTCGTCCAGCCGTCCGTCGCCGTCGTCGTCGTACAGCGCGCGCGTCCCGCGGTCCCCGGCATAGCGCTGCCGGACCACGTCGTTCGGGTCGAGCGTCGGCCGAAACTCCAGCATCGGGCCGCCCGACACGCCCACCGTGCCGTCGTCGCGAGTCGCCCCCACCCAGAGCTCCGCGTGCTCGAGGCACTCGTGCCCGCTGCCCTTGGGGAACTCGAACGATGGGTCGAACGACAGTCCTTTGTTGAAGAACGCGTTCCCGATCACGCCGACGTTGGTCACCCGCATGGAGAATCGACCCGCGTCCAGAACCGGTCCATTGTTGGCGATATCCATTGAGCCGAGCGCAGCCCTCGGAGCGAGCTGCAGGGCGCCGGCCACGAGTGCGGCGCGTGCCACGGAGACGAAGGGACTCACGACAGGACGAAGGCAAGGACGCGCGGCCCACGTGATCACCACATTCCGGCCCACTGAACCTGTGTTCCGACGGGCTGGAGTGGGGCACCTCATGGACGGCCTGATTTCCGCTTGGGTTATGCGGGCAAAGGTGACTAGCGGGGACTATTCATGGGCTGCGTCGCGAGAATACGTCCAGGGCGCGCCAGACAAGGAGCAGAGCCCGGTCGCGACGCAGTCGTGTCTGGACGACACGTCGAGGAGCGACCGGGCTCCGCGACGCCGGATGGCGCGGTCTGGGCGTGTTCGCAGCAGCAGCTCATGAATAGTCCCCGCTAGAGCGCCCGCTTCACCTCGTAGCGGGCCGGATCGTCCACGAAGCGGTCGCGCGTGGTGTCACTGCTGAAGTAGTAGGGCCCGCCGACGAAGTAGACCCACGGCGAACGCGTGGAGGGGATGAAGCGCTCGCCGTTCACCGGGTCACGCGACACGCCGCACCACAACTCGGGTTCCTGCATGAACCGGCGCAGCGTCTTCTCGCCGCAGAATCGGTACACCTCGCCGTTCACGCGGAAGTGGTTGTCGGGGAGCAGCGAGCCGAGCCGGCGCGGATCCACGGGATCGTAGAGCGCACGCTGCATGTGGAAGAGCGCGAAATCGGAGTCCGTGATGGGGCCCGACGGGACCCGGATGGGCTCTCAGGTG
>JAHFBW010000252.1 GCA_023249845.1 Candidatus Eiseniibacteriota bacterium | reverse complement strand
GTGTGGCTGCTGCCTGCGCGTGACGCGTTCGGCTGGACCGGAGTGGCGATGGTGGCGCTCGGACTCTGGATCCGTGTCTCCGCGATGCGGCAGCTGGGCGCTCGCTTCTCGCCCCTCGTGGCGCTCCAGCGCGAGCACGGGCTCGAGACCACAGGTTGGTACGCGCGCGTACGCCACCCGGGCTATCTGGGCTCGCTGCTCGCCAACTGGGGCGCGGCGATCGTGTTCGGCAGTGCCGTGGCACTGCCGCTCGCCGCACTCATGACCGTGTTCCAGTGGGCCCGCGTGCGTCGCGAGGAGCGGCTCCTCGCCGAGCACTTCGGCGAGGCGTGGCGCGCCTACCACGCCCGCACCGGCGCGCTGCTGCCGCGGCTCGCGGGCCGCTGAGCGCGCGCGCGCGCCGCGCGTTCGGCTCTTGACCGGCCTCCGGGCATCCCGGAGACTGCCGGTTCATGCGCATGGTCTACCACGTCATGTCGGCGCCACAGCCGCTCGGCCTGCTGTTCCTGGCTTCGGGCGAGCGCGGATTGCGTCACGTGAGCTTCATGGATCGTAGGAGCTTGAAGCGCACGATCGCCGTGATGGACGCGGCCTCGCCCGGCAATCGCTGGGAGCCGTCGCTGTTCGACCTGCGCCCGCTCGCCGACCAGATGGACCAGTACTTCACGGGCGCCACGCACACGCTGTCGTGGCCGATCGATCCGCAGGGCGATGAGCTGTCTCGCGCGGTATGGCGCGCGCTGCTGCGCGTGCCCTACGGCGAGACGTGCACCGTGGCCCAGCTCGCGCGCGAGGTGGGCCAGCCTCGCAACCTGCGCGCCGTGGCGCAGGCCGTGCTCACGAATCCGCTCGCCATCGTCGTGCCGTGTCATCGCGTGCTGGGCGCCGACGGCAAGCCGTCCAACTACGTGGGCGGGCTGCCGCGGAAGAAATTCCTGCTCGCGGTGGAGCAGCGCTTCCGCCGCATGGGCGGTCTCGACGACAACCGCGTCATCGGCGAACTCACGCGCCGCGTGCCGCGTGCCGCCGCTACCGCGCGGGTCGGGTTGAAGCGCGTCGCAGCAGCAAAGAAGCGCCCGGTCGCGACCAGCAGCCGCGCCGCGACGCCGGTCAAGGCGCCGAAGAAGCGGTCGCGCTGACGCGGAGCTGCTGCAGCTCGGCGAGTTTCAAGAACAGGAACTCCGGCCGCCTGATCGAGTAATCCGAGAGCACCACCGGGAACGTGGCGACGAACGTCAGGCTCGCGCCACCGGCCGCGAGCGTGACCTCGGCCATGGAACGCAGCCGCCGCGAGACCCCGTGCAGCGCGAACGTGCCCTCGATCTCGAACGTCACGGTCCGGCCCGGTTCGAGCTTGGCACCCGCGGGCGAGAGCACCGTGGCTCCATCGAAAATCGCCTTCGGGTACTTGGACGTCTCGAGGTGATTCTCGCGCATGTGGCGATTGCGAAGCTTCTTCCCGGTGTCGAGGCTTGCGAGATCCACTTCGAGGTGCACGGTGACGCTGTCCCCCACGACGGCCGGATCGAGCGCGAGCCTGCCCTCCATGAAATCCGTGCGGCCCTCGAATGTCTCGGTGGGCGCCTTGGACGTGAACACCACCTTCGTGTCGCCGCCGCGGTGAACCGTGAACGTCGCCGCACCGGCAGTACCGGCGAACGGCGCGAGCAGTGCCAACACCGCGAGTTGCACCCGGCCGGGCCTGCGGAATCTCATGATGTCCTCCTCGGGTGACTTCCCCGCCTCGCGGCCAGCCCCGTTCAGTACAGGAAGTGCAACTGGAACACGCCCTCGTCGACATCGCGACCGGAGAGCGCCGGCCCCGGGGACACGTCCGTATGGCGGTAGAGCGCCTCGGCCACGAAGAACGCCCGCGGCATCACCGTGACGCCCCCACCCCATCGCGACTTGGAGCCCGAGCGCAAGGAGCGGTCCGGATCGTAGAAGTCGTACGTCGCCTTGAGCTCGACTCCGCGCCGCACGAGCACGCTCAGCTCCTGCGAGGTCACCGTGCCGCTCACCGCCGGCGCGACCGTGTCGTCGCGCCGGATGGCGTCGGCCTCCGCCAGCCACGTCACGTCGTACGCCGAGAGATAGCCGAACACGCCGGCGGTGTTCAGGTCCTCGGTCCGTCCCGGCCGCGAGTACGCCGCCACCCCCCCCGAACCCACCACGGGGCCCAGCCTGAATCGCGCGCTCAGGTTCCCGGCCATGGCGAGACGGCGGTCGTCGTCAAGCGTGCTGCCGCGATTCCCGTTCACGAGCGCCAGTTGCACCTCGGTCTGCGGCGGCGAGAAACCCAGCTCGAGTCCGCCGTCGGAGTTGGCGGGCGGCGCGAATCCCAGCTCGTTTCTAACGAACATCGTGTGGTCGTCGAACTTCCAGCCGTAGGGCGGCACGAAGCGCCCGGCCTTCAGGTAGCCGTCCCACGGCAACACGTGCGCGAGTGCGAATGCCTCGTACGTGTTGCTGAAGCCGCGGTCGTAGTAGACGAGAAAGCGAGGGTCCAGCTGCAGCGTGAGGTAGACATCGCCCTGCATCGGGAAGAACCCCTGGGGCGGCGCGAGCGTGGCGTTCGCGGTGGCGGCAAAGAACATCTGGCGCAGGTCGGTGCCGATGCTGACGTTCTTGCCGAGTTTGGGATCCAGGTCGGCGAGTGCGGCAGGAGAGCCGGCTGAGCTCGCGAGCTCCTTCGGCACCAGCTCGCGCGCGGCGTAGGCCGAGCGCATGCCACCGCCCGAGGGGTTCACGTGGCAGAGCTCGCACTTCTGCTCATAGCGCGCCGAGTAACGCGGCACCGCGCCGGCGCGCAGCGCCGGGAGCACCGAGGCCAGCGCGAGCGTCACCAGCACGAGCGCCGAGACGCGAACGCCGTGGCGGCCGAGCGGCCGCCCCGCGGACACTCGTTCCGAAACTCGTTCGCCTGACCCGTTCGATCGCATCGCCATCAATTGGCCCTCGCACCTTCGGCGATCCAGTCCCGGATCCGGTTCGTCTCAGCGAGCGGCAGAGGAGCGCCACCCTGCGGCATGCGCTGGCCGTACTGCCTTAAGCCCAGGATCTTCCCATACATCACGGAGTGGGCGGGGTCGAACGGCTTCACGATCACGTCCGGTGCGTAGCCCGCGGTCGTCACGTCCACCACATCAGCAGCCGATTTCCAGCCGTGGCAGCTCACGCAGCCTCGACTCTGCCAGATCGGCAGGATGTCGGCCGCGAACGAGACGGTGATGCCGAAGCCCGTCACCGGAAGGTCCGGGCAGCCCGGACCGGTGGCGATCGCGCACGCCACCGCGCCACTCGCCGATGGCGCGAACCCGAGCGTCACGACGAGAGAATCACCCGGCGCCAGCAATGAAGCACCGCCGCCCGTGACCACATTGAACACGCCGCACGTGGGCACGACGTCGAGCTGGGTCGGCGCCGTGCCGGGATTGCGGATGGTGAACACGCTCAGGCGGCTGGTGCCTACCTGGAGCGCGCCGAAGTCGAGTGACGTCACGCTCAGCTCGCACTGCGCACCCACCGCCTGGAGCGACCCGGCACCGTTCATGTCCACGGGTGGCAGCCCGCCCCCGAGTTCGAGCTGGCACGGTGACGCGCCTATCGCGGTGGGGTGGTAGGCGACAACGATGGTGTGTTGCGTCGTGGGCGGAACCGTGAACGCGCCGCCACCGGACTCGATGGCGTAGTCCGCGCACGACACACTCGCGAATCCCTGGAGGTCCGCAGTACCCGAGTTGCCCACAACGACCGTGCGCCGCGCCGTCGTGTTGAGCGCGACGGTGCCAAAGTCGAGCGAGCTCGACGACACCTCGGCACGCGGGACGAGATGCAGCGGTTGCCCCAGGTCCGAACAGCCGGTCGCGGGCAGCGCGAGTGCCAGAATCGCGAGCCCGGCGAGCGCGCGCTCGCGCGTGGGCACAACCCTGCGATTGACGCGCGGGGTGCGGTGGGGCGCGGCGTTTCGGCCGATCTGCAAAGACGCGAGGTGGGCACAAGCGCTCATGGAATCGAAAGGCTACCCCGGCCGACCGGGCGCGGTCACGTTCGCGCGCGCGGCCAAAGCTCACACCGCCTCGAAGTGGTCCCACCCACGTGGCTCCAGTGGCCGCTTGCCGCCGCCACGATCCACGCATTCGAGGCCCTCGCCCGCGATCGCCTCGCCGATGCGTGTGAGCGAAGCGCCTGACGCCGCTGCCACTTGGACACAGCGTTCCCACCCCGCAGCGTCCACCGAGAGCAGCAGCTCGTAATCATCGCTGGGGCCCAACTGAAGCTGGCTGAGGAACGGCCCCTCCCCCGCCGGGAGCGGGCCGCGCTCCTGTCCGGCCGCGGCGGACAGCGCACGCGCCGCCGCGCGCAGTGGTGCGTCCGCGGGAAGCAGCTCCTCGTGAACGCGGGCGCCGACGCCGCTCGCGCGACACATCTGCCCCAGGTCCGCAGCGAGTCCGTCGCTCAGGTCGGTGGCGGCGTGAACGCCGCCGGCCTGGGCGAGAGCACGCGCGAGCCGCACGCGCGAGGTGGGCGCGATGAAGCGCTCAGCCAGCTCCCCCGGCGCGCGTGTGCGCGATGGTGGATTGTCGCAGAGCGCCAGCGCCATGAACGCGGCAGCACTTCCCGGCACGCCGGTCACCGCGATCACGTCGCCGGGGCGGGCACCCGCGCGTCTCCACGCCCGATCGCGCTCCACCTCGCCGAGCAACGAGACGGTGGCCGAGAACGCCCCTTCGCCCGAAGCGAGGTTGCCGCCCACGACCGCCGCGCCATCCGCCATGAGCACGCGAGCAAAGGCGCGCTCCAACAACAGGCAATCCCCCACGCTCCACGTCGCGGGCACGACGAGCGAGATCACCGCCCAACGAGGCTCGGCGGCCATGGCCGCGAGATCGGAGAGGTTCGCGGCCGCGAGCCGGCCACCCGCCTCACTCGCCGTGAGCAGGTCGCGACGGAAATGCCGGCCCTCGACGAACGCGTCGGTGGTCACGACAAGGTCCTTCCCCTCGCGCGGGCGCAGCACGGCGGCGTCGTCACCGGGGCCCACGACCACGCCGCCGCCGCTCGGCAGGCTCGCGAGCAACGCCGCGATGCGTTCGGATTCGGATCTGTGCTTCGCACCGTGTGCGCGCGGGCCGCGGGGTTCAGGCATGGCGCGTCTCG
>JAHFBW010000028.1 GCA_023249845.1 Candidatus Eiseniibacteriota bacterium | reverse complement strand
ACACCACGCAGAGCAAGTCCATCTACGCCGTATTCACGCAGACGTCGCCCGCCACGGTGAAGGCGTTCATCCGCGAGGGTTTCTACAGCGACGGCAACAAGGACGCACGCGCGCTCAAGATGCCGGTGCAGTTTCTCGCCACGAGCCGGCTGTGGAAGCCCGAACTCACGTCGGGCGCCCTGCTCAAGCTCATGGGCTGGGAGGACACCACCTTGGCCGTGCGCCGCGTGCCCGACTCGGGGTTCTGGGTGATGAAGGACCAGCCGGACTCGCTGGCGGCGTGGATCAGCGAGTTCGCGGCGCGGAGCGTGGCGGTGAGGAAGTAGCGGCCGCCGTCGTCGGGGGAACGCTCTCGAAGCGCAACGCCTTCCGTACGACTAGTGACTCGCCGCGCCCGGCTCCGGTGCCGGCAACTTCGTCGCCTGCCAGTTCACCACCTGCCAGCGGCCATTCCGTTTCAGGAACGTGCCGCTGTTCAAGTAGTGGGCGACCGTGACCTTGCCGGAGTCCTGCGTGACGCCCACCAGCTTGAACGCCACGATCGCGGTGGTGCCGTACTGCTGGATGCGGATGTCCTCGGCGGTGAACACGGTGGCCGCCTCGCCGGGCTTGGGCGCGCCGGACGCGCGCACATCGCGCAGGATGTCGGCCTTGCCCACGCGCCGGCCGGACGAGCCCGTGTAGATCAGGTCGTCGGCCCAGAAGTTCCGGTGCACGGTGCTGTCGTTCACCGACGCGCCCGCCAAGAACTCCTTGAGCAATCGCGTCAGGGTCTCGGCGTCGGGTGCCTGCTTGGCGCTCACGCCGGTGGCCAGCAGCAGCAGCAACGTAAAGGCGAGCCTGCGCATCGCGAGTCTCCTTCGTGAAGGGCCAAGGGCGGTCGCGCGTCGCGCGAAGTATCCGTGCGTCCGCCATGCCCGACAAGACGCGGCACGCCCTTGGCCTTTGGCGCCGATCAGGCCCCAGCGCCGCGCCCCGCCGGGAGGCCCGGGTGTTCCCACCCAAGTCCGCGCCCTCGCCTGCCGATGACCACAGGGACTCTTGATGGGGGTACCTCGTGGTCCGTCGTCTCGCCATTGTCGCAGGCATCGCCGCGGCGGTCCTGCTCGTGTTTCGTGCCGCGCCCACGCCGCCGCCCAACTCGATGGTCGTGGGTGCGATGGGGCGCGGCCCCACCGTCGTGCTCGTGCATGGCCTCGGTTCAAACGCGAACCAGTGGCTGCCCGTGGCGCGTGACCTGGCGCGCGACCATCACGTCGTGCTCCTCGAGCTCCCCGGACACGGCCTGGCACCGTTGACCACGCCATTCTCGCTGGAGCAGGCGACGCTCGCGCTGGATCGCGCGCTGTTCGAGCAGTCCCCGGGTCCCGTCGTGCTGGTGGGGCACTCCGTGGGCGGCATGGTCGCGGCGAGTGAGGCGCTTCATGCTCCACAGCGCGTGCGCGCGCTCGTGCTGGTGGAGACCGCGTTGCGTCCGCAGCTGTCCCCTGCCGAACGGGACACGCTGCTGGCGATGTTCGATCGCGACTGGGAGGGCACGCTCCACCAGGTGTATGCGAGCTTCGGTCGCGACTCGGCACAGGGCGAGGCGTTGTGGGCCGAGGCGACGCATGTGGAGCGAGCTGCGATGCGCGCGTGGTTGCCCGTGGCGATGACCACCGACTTGTCGCAGGACGTCGCGGCGCTGTCGATGCCAGTGCTCGCCGTGCTGGCACCTCACTCGTGGGAGCGCGGCGAGACGTGGGAGCACGCGTCGCGCGCACTCGGCTACCAGCGGATCGGGCGGGTCGAGGGCGAGCGCATCGAGAACTGCGGGCATTTCGTCATGCTCGATCAGCCCACGGCGCTCGCGCGTGCCGTCCGGCGGATCGCCGCGGCCACCGCCGAGCCCACGCTGGCGCTTCGCTGACCGGCCGCGCTCCCAACTAGGGGAACGTGATGGCCCCGCCCCGGGCGCCCGAGAGTCGGTGCTTCACGCCGGCGCGGCCCAGCCACTGAACGAAGTCGTTCGCGCCGGGGTACCCCTCGATCTTCTCCAGCACCTTGCCATCGGCGTCGGCCACGATGAGCGTGGGGAACGCGGTCACGCCGTAGGCGCGCTGCAGCGAGTCCACCCACGGCGAATTGCGTCCCTCCTCGCGCTGCCGGTCCACCACGTGAACGGGCACGGCGATGCGCGACACGGCCGCGGCGTGCTTCTCGTCGGTGAACACCTCCTCGCTCATCTTGACGCACGGCCCGCACCAATCGGCACTGAAGTCGTAGAAGATCGGCCGGCCGCTGGTGCGAGCGAGCGCGGGCGCATCGGCGGCGGGCACCCACGACACGAGGTCGGGCCGGCGCTGCGGATGCCGCGTCTCGTAGAAGCCCAGTCCGACGCGCGCCAGCAGCAGCACGGCGGCCACGAGCCACAGCAGCATGGGGTCGCGGCGCGTGGGGCCGCGCGGGCTCTCCGCTGCCACCGCCGGCCCGGCCTCAGTCGGCGCCATACGAGAGTTCCCGTCGATTCAGACGCGCGATACCCACCGCGAGCGCCAGCGCCACGGTGGACGCCCACGACACGATGGCGAACCACGAGGGGGCGCCGCCGTGGGTGAGCCACGCCCATGAGAGCTGCGGTCCGAGCACGCCCTGCACCTCGTTGGTCAAGCGCTGCAGCCAATCCCAGTTCTTGAATGACGCGAGGCCCGAGAGCATCTGGTTCACGAAGAACGTGGCGACGTAGAGACCCAGGTCGCCGAGCCCGCCAGCAAGCGTGGACAACATGATGAGCACGGCGGCGTGGCCGCCGATGGCGCACCCGGCGTCGAGCAGCTGGCGCAGGACCTCGAGCGGCGCGGGGGGCGTACCGCGGAGGAGAAGCACGAGCACGGCCATCGCGTGCACCACCATCGTGATGCCGAACGCGCCGACCGAGGCGCCGCACCAGCGGCTCAACAGGTAGGAGGGCCGCGTCACCGGGCGGGCGAGCAGCAATTGGAGCGTCCCGCTCGAGACTTCCTGGCCGATGGCGCCCGCGGCGAGGATGAGTGCCACCGGCGCTGCGATGCCCGAGAGGATGGAGAACTGCCCGATGATCGCCACGGCACCGAGCGGGAACACCGTGACGAGCAGGAGGAGTCCCACGCGCATGGGACTCGTGAAGCGCTGGCGCAGGAACGCGACCACGAGCGTCGTGTTCATGCCGGATCCTCCGGAGGCGGGGGCGGCGGCGGCATGAAGCGCGTGTGATCGCGGGGCTCGTGAGGCAGGCTCGACGTCGCGGCAGGAGTCGCCGCGGCAGGCTGCGGCACGCTCCTGGTCACGACCGGCGTCACGCCCGCGGCGCCGGCGGCATCGGTGGTGAACAGCCGCTCGAGCCTGCCCTCCTCCGGGACCGCTTCGATGACGGCGAGACCCTCGCGAAGCAGCGACTGGAGCAGTTGCGTGGCGCCCGTGTCGTCCGCCACGGCGAAGCGCGCGTCGGGTGCCACCCAGCCGCGGAACGTCGCGCCGGCGAGCGACGCCACGTCGGCGAACCTCGCGGCCGGCCACGCCGGCTGTTCGGTCGAGATCCGCACGCGCAGCACGCGGGCGTGCGCGGCGCCGGCGCGCATGGTCCCCACCGCCTCGACGCGACCCTGCTTCACGAACACGACGCGATGGCAGACGCGCTCCACCTCGGCCAGCTGGTGCGAGTTGACGAGGATCGTGGCGCCCTCGGCCGAGAGCTGCGACAGGATGTCGCGGAACACGAGGATGCCCGCCGGGTCCACGCCGGAGACGGGCTCGTCGAGGTAGAGGAAGCGCGGCCGTCCGATCAATGCCTGCGCCAGCGCCAGGCGCTGGAGCATGCCACGCGAATAGCGGCCGATGCGCCGATCGGCGGACTCACGACCGAGCGCCACGCGATCGAACAACGCCTCGCAATCGGCGCGCCGGGTCACGGCCGGCAGGCCGGCGAGCGCGTGGTGGTACTCCAGAAACGCTCGGCCGCTCATCCAGCGATCGAGCACGAGTCGCTCCGGCAGGTAGCCCGTCGCGGCGCGCACGGCGAGGTCGTCCACGGCCATGCCGTCGATCGTGATGCGCCCCGAGTCCGGGCGCAGGAACCCGAGCAGGCAGCCCAGGAGCGTGGTCTTGCCCGCGCCGTTCGGGCCGATGATACCCACGGTCTCGCCCGGCTCGATGGCCAGCGACACGCCGGCCAGCGCGACCGTGCGGCTGCCCATGCCGCCGAGGCCGCGCGTGTAGCTCTTGACCAGGTCTTCGACGACGATGGCGGGCAGAACGGTCTCCTCGAGGTTCCGACGGGAGCGGGTACTACGCGCGCGGCGCGCGGCGGGTTTCCGGGAGCCTACCGCCCGAGGTCGTTCTTGTAGACCTTGCCGCCCTTCATCACCCACTTCACATGTTCCAGCTCGGTCACGTCTTTCGTGGGGTCTCCGCTCACCGCGATCATGTCGGCGTACGAGCCCCGCGCCACCACGCCCACCTTGCCGGACCAGCCGAGCAGTTCCGCGGCCGACCGTGTCGCCGTGTCGATCGCCTGCATCGGCGTCATGCCGAGATCGGTGTAGATCTTGAACTCCTTAGCCTGCGTGCCGTGCGGGAACACGCCGGCGTCGGTGCCGAACGCGATTTTCACGCCGAGCTTCACCGCGGTGCGGAACGCCTCACGCATGTGGTCGCGCACCGCGCGCGCCTTGTCGAGGCTCTGCTCGGGGATCTTGAGCGGGTTGCCCGGAGCGATGATGGGTTCGATCACGTACAGGGTCGGCACGTACCAGGTGCCGTTCTTCTTGAGTACCGCGGCCGCCTCGGCGTCCATGTACGTGCCGTGCTCGATCGAGCGCGCGCCGGCGTTGCTCACCCAGATCATGCCCTCCTTGCCATGGCAGTGCGCGGCTACGAACCGGCCGAGGCGATGTGCCTCGTCGCAGGCCGCGCGCATCTCGTCCTGCGTGTACGTCGTGTGACGCGGGTCGTCGTTGGCCGACAACACGCCGCCCGTAGCGAGGATCTTGATGAGGTCGGCGCCCTGCTGCACGTCGAAGCGCACCTTCTTCCGCACCTCGTCCACGCCGTCCGCCACACCGTTCGAGAGGTCATTGCACCAGTGGTAGTCGAGCGCGTTGCGATCGTCGCCATGCCCGCCCGTCATGGACAGCGACCACGCTGCCACCTGCATGCGCGGCCCGGGGATCTCACCGGCCTTGATGGCATCGCGCAGCGACACGTCCACCAGCTCGTCGCCACCCACGTCGCGACAGGTGGTGAAGCCTGCCTCGAGCGTGGCACGCACGTTGTTGACGCCCGTGATCGCGCTGCGCGCGGCCGGGCTCTTGAGGCGCGCCATGCGGTCGATTCCGACGCGATTGCTCAAGTGCGTGTGCGCGTCGATCAGGCCCGGGAGCAGCGTGGCGTCACCCAGGTCCGTCACGGCCAGGTCCGCGGGTGCAGCGGCGAGCACGGACTCCACCGTGTCACCCGAGACCACCACCCACACGGGCCCGCGCACCGCGCCGAGCTTGGTGTCCACGAAGTGCGCCGCGCGAACAGCGAAGCGCTCGGCGTGCGCGGCGGGAGCGACGAGGGCGAGCAGCGAGAACACCGCCACGGCGAGCGGGGAGCGGCGCATGGGTTCCTCCGGGGATGGGAGCGGCGAGACAGGGGTCGAGGCTACTTGAGCGCGTATTCAAGCGTCGTGACCACGCGCAGCACCTGTTCGAGCTGACCGCCCTCGGCGGTGCCCGGCGCCTGGTCGCGCGGCGGCGGGCTCTCCGGACGCGCGGGACAGGCGGGCGCGGCGATGTAGCGACGCCCACGACTGCCAAAGGTGCCCGAAGGTATCACGGGAAGAGCGCGCCTCGCGGCCCGCTGGCGCGCCCCGTATTTCCGACCGTGCAACGCCGTCGTCACACGCCCGAGACATGCCGGCCGTAGTGTTCTTGGCGGAAGGGGAGCGGAGTCGCCCGCCGGCGCGGAACCGAAATGGTCTGCCGGCCAGGTCCCGCGCAGGTGAAGCCGGGCAGCGAAGTCCCCCGATTCACATAGCGCAAGCGCGGCATGCCGGTGCGCGAGCACCGTTCGAGGGTGACACGCCCCCGGGCTCGACGGTCGGACTGCCGCAGGAAACGCCGGGGTCGGCAGGCGGGCGAGCTCCGGCGTTTCGTCGTTTCGGGGATCCTCCCGGCGCGAGCGCGCACGACAAAGCCCCCGCGGTTCTCTCTCCGGGGGGCCTGGTACCGCCCGGTCGATCATGCGCCGACGGGGATCGGCTCGAACTCGCCCTCAGGAACGGCCTGGGGGCGAGCCCCGCCGTGGGTCCCGTCACCCTGGCACTCGAAGCGCATATGGCTCGCGAGGTGCTGCTGATGGCGAGTCATCTCGCGGAGAGCCAGTGTGAAGTCCAGGGGAGCCCGCCGGGTCACCGGCGCAGGAGCGTGAGCACGATCTCGAACGTGATCAGCACCACGATGATCAACTCCAGCATCTCGCTCCGGCGTGCCAGGGACTCGGCGTTCAGCATGTCGTACGCGCCACGCACGATGGCCATCTTGCGCTCGATGCCACTGCGCCACGTGCGCTCCCGGAACTCCTGGAGAGCCTGGGCGTACACGCGCGCCAGGAACACGTCGTCGGTGACCTTGAGCGAGTTCTCCACGCGCTCGACGAGCTCCACGGAGTCCGCCACCCGGCGTTGCAGCATCTCGAGCAACTGGCTGTAACGGCGGCCGAGCAAGCGGAAGCCTTGCCGGGCCTGCAGGAATCGCGTTTGGATCGCGGGCACCTCGCTGTCGAGGATGGCGTCGTACCAGCGGAGTTCCAGGAGCTGCGCGTTGGCGAACTCGAGCACGTACTGCACATCGGTGTCCTCGCGGACCGGCTCGACGACGAGCGCCGACGCCCAGGTGAGCACGACGAGATCGTCCTCGAAGTAGGAGAGCCTCGGCGACAGCAGATCCTTGCGTGCGGCGGCCGAGAGCGGTCGTGGCTCTCCGAGCAGCAGTCGCGAGATCTCGCCGTCCTGGAGGTCGGCGGGCGCGAACGGTTCTCCCGTGGCGTTCGACAGCTGGTGCACGCGGAACACCGTGTAGTCCTCGGTGAGGTTCGACACGCCGGGCTGATCGACGGCCGGCGCGATGCGCGACAGAAAACGGTCACGCGCTCGTGCGAGCACGTCGTTCCACGGTACCGAGCCGACCGCGGCGCCCCATGCCGCGAACGAGTTCCATCCGAGTCCGACGTGGGCGGCCACGCGCGCGCGCAACGACACGACACCGAAGTCGAACACGCGCGCGGAGAGCTCCACCTCGACGGGCCGGCCCGCGATCTCCACGCTTTCGCTGCCCACGCTCACGGTGACCGGCGGGTTGGGGATCTGGATGGTTTGCGCTTCGCCGCGCGACGGCAGCCGGCGTTCGGGCGCGCTCGAGGCGAGCAGGTCGAACGCCCGGTCGAGCGCGATACCGTAGCCCACGTCGAACAGGCGATAGACGACGGCCTCGCCATGCACGCGCGGTTCGGTGGGGTCGGGAAACGGAGACATGGCGGTCGAGGTTACGACAAGGCCCGGAGCTTCGCGCGCTGACGGAGCGCTGGGCAGAGCTGACCGAAGAGCACGCTCTCGAAAAAAGCCGCGGGCCCCGTCGCGCGTGGCGACGAGGCCCGAGAATGCGGCCGGTTACGACTACCGCAGGACGGCGTCCTTCATCGCCTTCGCGATGCGGAACTTGAGCACGCGCTTGGCCGGGATCTTGATGGCCTCGCCCGTCTGCGGGTTGCGGCCCATGCGGGCCTTGCGGTTCACGACCACGAGCTTGCCAACGCCCGGGAACACGAAGCCGTTCTTGGCCTGCTTGGAGGCCAACAGCGCGAGCTCCTCGAGGATCGCCGTGCCCGTCTTCTTCGTGACTTCGAACTTCGTCGCGATGTGCGCTGCGACCTGCGTCTTCGTCATCATCTTCGCCATGGGGTCCTTCCTCCTTGACCGGAACCAGAGGTTCGAAAACGGACAGGCGTGAGTCGCACGCCTTGGCCGCAGGTGGGTATAGCAGCGCGGGCCGCGGATTCAAAGGGAAAATCGCGGGCCGGTTTGATTTCGCGCAGGCCTGACGCGGGCGGAACCAGTCCCGGGTCGGGGAGGTGCTCGGCGCACGACGGTCCGCCGAGTGTGAAGCCGACTCAGTCGGCGAGCACGACGCGCTGCGTACGGGTGCTCGAGCCGTCGGTTGCGCGCACGAAGAACACCCCCGCGTGCACCCTGACGCCTCGCTCGTCACGCGCGTCCCAGGCCAGCGGATGGCGGCCCGGATCGCGCGTTCCGCGGGCCAGTTCGCGGACCCTGCGCCCCGCCGCATCGAACACGCTCACTTCGACTTGGACGCGCGACGCGAGCAGCAGTTCGAAGTGGGTCCCGCCACGCGAGGGGTTCGGTGTTGGCGCGGAGAGCGCGAGTCCCGAGGACACCTGTGAGCGCGGCGCGGAGAGCGAGATGGAGTTCAAGTCGAGCTTCCAGACGGAGCGTCCGTGAGTGAACGCGAACAGCAGTCGGGTGGCCTGGTGGAGCTCCAGGTCCCACACCGGCTGGACGGGCATGTACCCCCCAAGCGGGACCCAGGTCCCGCCCAGGTTCCGGGTCTCGAACACCCCCAGGTCAGTCCCGGCGTAGAGCGTGCCCGGCAGCAGGGGGTCCACGACCAGATCGTTGACCGGGGCGTCTGGGAGGTTCCCCGAGATGGGCACCCAGGTGTCGCCACGGTTCGTGCTGCGATAGATGCGCGGGTCGTGCAGATCCTGTCCGAAGCCCGAGTGCGTGACGTAGATGACTTGAGAGTCGATGGGATCGGCCACCACACGCGTCACGTATCGAGCGGGAAGGCCCGCGGTGATGTCCTGCCACGCGCCGCCCGCGTTCTGTGAGCGCCACACCTTCCCATCGTCTGTGCCTGCCAGGTACAAGTTCGAATCGGCCTTCGAGATCGCCACCGTCGAAATGGTGCCGTAGACCACGGCGGCGCCGGGAGTGGTGGAGAGATCGCCACTGATCGGCGCCCACGCGGCGCCGGTGTTGATGCTCTTGTAGGCGCGCTGGCTGCCCGAGAGCAGCGTGTTCGGGTTGTTCGGGCTCACCACGATCGGCGTGTTCCAATTGTACCGGTCGGCGCCGACCCAGCCCGAGGTCACTCCGAACGAGACGCCATTATTCGTGGAACGCTTCACGCCGCTCTTGTCCGAGCAGTACTGCCACTCGCCCAGGATGTGATTCGAGTTCACCGAGTTGACGAGCACGTGGAAGCCGTCGCCACCCAGGATGCGCCCCCAACCCAACGGGCCCGTTTCGGTCATGAGCGTGCCGTTGTCCTGTGTGCCGCCCAGCACCTTGTTCGCGTTCTGCACCGCGACCGTGCCGGTGTAAAACTGCGAGATCGGAAGATTGAACGACTTCTGCCAGTCGCCCGAGGCCGCCCAGTAGAAGCCGCCGTCGTTGCCGAGATAGACACGCGTGGGGTTGGCAGGGTCCAGCCACAGCGCGTGGTGGTCCACGTGCGCCGTGCCGGTCACGTTCTCCGGCGTGACGCCGCCGTCCACCGAATGCAGCAGCGAGACACCGCACACCCACACGTCGTCCGGGTTGTTGGGCGCGACGACGACGTTACCGAAGTACCAACCGAACCCACCGAACGCGTTCGTCTGTAGCGTGTTGCCGTCCACGCGCTGCCACGACGTACCCGCGTCGTCGCTGCGATAGAGCCCCAAGCCTATGTAACCGCTGTTCACGCCGCTCACCACCGAGGCGTAGAGCCGAGACGGCCACGACGGTGAGATGGCGATCGCGATGCGGCCGAGGTCCTCGCCAGCGGGGGGCAGCCCGTTCACGATCTTGGTCCAGGTTCCGCCGCCGTCGGCGCTGCGCCACACCGCACAGCCCGGTCCGTACGCGCGCCGGTATTTGAGCCGGCGCACACGTTCCCATGTGGCGCAGTAGATCGTGTCGGGGTGCGCCGTGTTCACCACCACCTCGCTCACGCCCGTGCTGTCGTTCACGAACAGCGTACGCGTCCACGTGGCGCCGCCGTCCAGGCTGCGATAGAAACCGCGGTTGGGATCGGTGGTGAACGCCTTGCCCATGGCGCCCACGTAGATGCGGTTCGTGTCCACCGGGTCCACCGCCACCGCCGCGATGTGCGCCGTCTCGCGCAGGCCCCCATAACTCCAGCTCAAGCCCTTGTCGCGCGAGACAAAGAGCCCGGTGCCGTCATAGCCGTCGAGCGTGGCGTTCGCGTCACCCGTGCCGCACCAGACGGAGTTGGAGTTGAGCGGATTCATCGCCAGCGCGCCCACCGAGGAGATGCCGAGACCGTCGGTGAGCGGCTGCCAGTTGACACCCCAGTCGTCCGACCGCCACACGCCGCCGTTCGCGGCACCCAGGTAGGCGGGCTGCCCGCCGCTGGCAGCGACGATGGCATTCACGCGGCCGCCGATGCCGTAGGGCCCGATCGCGGTCCAGTCCTGTGCCGAGCTCACGCCCAACTGCTGCTGGGCGAGCGAGCGCTCGAACAAGAGCTCCTCGGCCGCCGCCGCGATGCGCTCGCTGGGGATGGTGCCGTCCGGCATGGCGCGCTGGCGGTAGAAGTAGTCGGACGGCATCTCCGTGCCGTCTGCTTCACCGTGCTCGCGCTCGACAGGCGCCGGCAGGTAGGGCAACGCCACACAGGCGGCCAGGACCGGGAGTATGAGAAGCGAGCGGTAGCGAAAGTGCATGGATGATGCTTCGGTACCCGGTCGGGTGAGTGGGAGGGTGGCCCAATTGTAGGGGCAGCGGGCGAGCGAGTCCACAGGCGGATGAGGCCCGGCACCCGCGAGTCAGCCGCGTGTCTTCGTCTTCGGTCGTTTGACCCTTGGGATCACCAGCTTGAGCCCGCCCAGCTCCTCCGATACGCGCACCACCTTGATATCCACGAGGCCGTAGCCACGCGCCGCCCTGCGGACGGAATCCTCGGACAGGTCCTTCCGTCCCCGCGGATACATGGCCCACAGCGCGCCGTCGGGGAAGATGGCCGGGGCGAGTGTCTCGAGCTTCTCGGTGTCGTTCGGGTGGACGAGCAGCACGAACACCATGTCGCAGTCGGCGACTGGCTTGACCCCCGGCTTCTCGCCGAGCGCGTTCATGACGTCGGTGCGGAAGCCGGTCTCGAACCGACCCACGAGCACCACTCGCATTCCGGGTTTCACACCGAGCTTGTCCACTACGGTCTTCGGGTTCGTGATCGCCTGCGCCCACTTCTCAGCGCTCCGGCCGAGCGACAGCGCCAACCGGCCCTCCGGCCACTCCACGCTCAGCACGCCGTCGTTCACTTCTGCCCCGGTCACGTCGCGCAGCGGCACCTTCACACGGAACTCGCCGCGGAAGATGAGTTCGTCGGTCTCGAGCAGCGCTTTGCCCTCGCCCGACTGACGTCCGAACTTCGCGTGACAGACTGCCTCACGTCCCATGGCGACCTTTCTCGCGCGGCGTTCGCGCGGGCTTGCTCAGCTCCGGAGTGCTCGGCTCACCGGGGTGCGAAGCCTCGTGGGCGTGACGCGCCCGAGGCTCACGTCCTCCACGCCGACATGTCCGGCCAGCGAGCGGAGCGCGTCCGCGAGCCCGGCGAACACCGCGTCGCGGTCGAGTGTTCCCCAGCTCACACCCGGCGCCGCCTTGCCCGCAGCGAACCACGGCTCCAGGTGAACATGCTTCGCCTGCAGCACACCCGCTTCGCGGTCGGTCTTCAGGTCCACGCGCCCGAGTAGGTGACCGTCGTGCAGCAGCGGCAGGCTGTAGTAGCCATGCTGGCGTTTGTGTCCTGGCACGTAGATTTCGATGCGATAGAAATAGCCCCACAGCCGGTGCACGCGCTCGCGATGCCACAGGAACGAGTCGAACGGTGCGAGCAACGTGGTGCCGCGGGACGGCACCTTCTTCCGGTGCGCGCGCTCCAGCGCCGGAAGATCCTCGGTGCGCGCGAACCACGGCTGCTGCTGTCCCTCGACCGCGACCTCTGTCACTTGGCCCTCGCGGACCAGCCGCACCAGTTCGGCGCGCTGCTGTGGCGCCTTCCACTGCGGCCACGTCCAGTAGGAGCGTAGGTCGTCCACGGTGGCCGCACCCATCGCGCCGAGCGAGCGTAGGAGCCGCTCGCGCATCGCCTGCTCGAGCGGCATGACCGCGACGTCCGCGAGCACGGGCAGCACGTGTTCCGCGCTCGCGTACCGCTTGTGAAAGTGCACACGAGAATGCACGCCGATGCGCCCGGCCTTCCACAGGTAGTCGAGCGCGTGCGTCGCGGGTTTCCAGCTCCACCAGCCGCCGCCCTTGCCCATGTGCTTCGGGCGCTCGAAGTCGGCGTTGCCGAGCGGGCCGCGCTCGGCGACGGCCTGCGCCACGGCTTCGATGAGCGCGGCGTTCTTCTTCCGCCAGCCGCCGTACCGTCTGTCGAAGCGCTTCGGCGTGTCGTTCATGATGGCGCGATGGAGCGCCAGATCGCGCGTCGCGACGAAGCAGGCGACATGCGTGAGGTACTCGAACAGCAGCCGCTTGCGATAGGTGAACCGGTCCAACCGCCGCCGATCGTACGGCCCGAACCGGCTCCACAGCGTCACGTGGTGCGCGCGGTCCAGCACGTTCACCGAGTCGATCTGCAGTCCGCACGTGCGCGACACGAACTCCGGCAGCGTGGCGACCGTGAGACGTCGGCCGCGCGGGCGGTCGAGCCACTGGCGCTCGAGGAATAGCGCCGCCACGGCGCGGCGGGAGAACTTGGGCGGCGTCACGCGCGACCGGCCGGCGGCGGGAACGCCTCGCCGAGCAGCTCCACCAGGTGCACGAATCGCGGCTTCAAGCCGCGGGCGGCGGCGCCACGGCGCATGTGCAGCAGGCAGCCGGGATTCGAGGCCACGACGACGTCGGGCGACACGCTCTCGACAGAATCCAGCTTGCCAGCGAGTTGCGCGTCGGCCATGTCGGGGTGCGTGAGGTTGTAGACCCCTGCGCTGCCGCAGCACCAGTCCGCATTGGGGAGCGGGATCAGCTCCACTCCCGGAAGTGCTCGCAGCAGTCGTCTCGGCGCCTCGCGCACGCGCTGGGCGTGCGCCAGGTGACAGGCGTCGTGATACGTCACGCGCAGCGGCCGTGACATGTCGCCGGCCGCGTGAAGCGGTACGGCCGCCACGGGCAGGTTGAAGTGCGCCAGCACCTCCGCCACGTCACGCGTCCGCCCGGAGAGCTGCTCGGCCGCCACGGCATCGGCCGACTCGTGGAGCAGATGCCCGGCCTCGCGCAACGCCGCGCCGCAGCCGGCCGAGTTCGACACCACGAAGTCGTACTCGCCGGCGAACGCACGCGCGTTCGCGGCGCCGAGCGCCTTGGCCTCGCGGCGGAGCCCAGCGTGCGCCTGGAGCGCGCCACAACAGCTCTGTGCGCGCGGCACGGTCACGCGCAGCCCGGCCAGCACCATGAGTCGCACACTCTCGTGGTTCTGTTCCGGGAACATCGCGGGCATGACGCACGACGTGTGGAACGCCACGTGCCCCTTGGGCGAGCCGGTGGGATGGAAGACGAGCGCGAGCGCATTGATCTCCATGCGCGCGCCCTTCGGAAGTCGTGGCGCGACGCTTTCGAGCGCGCGTTCGCGGCGGGGCTTCAACTTAGGCGTCATCGCCAGCCCCTGCCGGGCGAAGCGCGGCAGCAGCCGCTGGGCGAGCGGTGTCTCGAGCAGTGCCGCGAGCGGCCGGGCCTGGCCCAGGCGCAACGCATCGGCGGCCAACGCCACGCGCCCGGCGTGCGGCAGCACGGAGCGAAGCACCCAGTGGCCGAGCATGCGCAGCGGCGAGGCCGAACGCCAGCGGCGCGAGAGTTGCCCGCGCGTCGCCTCGAGCAGTCGCGAGTAGGGAACGCCCGCGGGGCAGACCGTCTCGCACGCGCGGCAGTCGAGGCAGCGATCCAGGTGGCCCACGAGCGGGTCGCTCGGTGCGATGCGACCCTCGGCGAGACCGCGCATCAGGTAGAGCCGACCGCGCGGCGAGTCCGGCTCCACCTTGAGCGTGCGGTAAGTGGGACACGCCGTGAGGCACAACCCGCAGTGGATGCAGGTGTGGAGCTCGGGCGTCGCCGGGGCGTCCTCGCCGTCGAACCACGAGGGTAGCGACACGGGGTGCGTGTGCGGTTCAGGATCCGGAGCGTGCGCGTTCACAGCGACGCAGCATAACAGCCTCCCGCGCCGGCGTGGATACAGCGCGAGCTTCAGCGACGCGCTATTCGTCCGTCCTGACGTGGAAACGATGCAAGAGGCGATGCAACGCGGGTGTCAGCAACAGACCGACGCTCACCAGCAGCACGACACCGCAGTAAAGCGCATAGCACGACGCGAACACCTTGCCCGCGGGGGTCGACGGTGCAGTGCCCACCGGGCCCATGCCGCCCATGATCATCGATGCGCTGTAGAGGCAGTCGAGCCAGTCGGGCTCGCCCACGATCCAGTGATAGCCGAGCACGCCCAGCAGCAGCGAGAATCCGAGCCAGCCGGCCGCCACCGCGCCGCTCGTGATCAATCGGCGGCGGTACATGGCCGGGCTTGCCATGGGCTCGTCGTAGCCTTCGTAGTCCAGGGATCCGCGACGGGGCTCTTTCATGGCACGAGCACCAGTTTGCCGAAGTGCTGGCGCGCCTCGATGCGCTCGTGCGCGGCTCGCGCTTCGGCGAGCGGGCGCACCGAATCCACCACCGGCTTCAATGCGCCGCTCGCGACGTGCCGCAACGCGTCGTTCAGGTCCGAGCGCCGGCCCATCCACGAGCCGAGCAACGTGAGATGCCGGCCGAACAGGAGGTTCAGATCCAGCGAGACCTTGTTCCCGGAGGTGGCACCACAGGTGACGAGCCGGCCGTTCCGTGCCAGCGCCGCCACGCCGGCTTCGAACACTCGGCCGCCCACGTGCTCGACCACCACCTCGACGCCTTTCCTGCCCGTGAGCGCGCGGGCGCGTTGCGCAATGTCCTCGGTGGCGTGGTCGATCACCTCGTGCGCACCCAGCGCTCTCGCTCTCGCCAGCTTCGCGGCTCCACCAGCCGTGGCGATGACGCGCGCCCCGTGGAGCCGCGCGATCTGCACCGCCGCGCTGCCCACGCCACTGCCGGCGCCGATCACCAACACGTCCTCGCCCGGCTTCACCTGCGCGCGCGTCACCAGCATGTGCCACGCGGTCACGAACACCAGCGGCACCGCCGCCGCCTGCTCCCACGATAGATTCTCCGGGTACGGCAGGCAGTTCACCGCCGGGACCGCCACGAGTTCGGCGTAGCCGCCATTTCGCCGCCGACCAATCACATCATAAGAGCGGCACAGATTGTCGTCGCCATTGGCGCATGCCGAGCAGACCCCGCACGACAGCGTCGGATTCACCAGCGTGCGATCCCCCGCCTTCATGTGCGTGACACCGGGTCCCACCGCCACGATCTCGCCGGCGATGTCGTTGCCGAGGATGTGCGGCATCTCCGGCTCCAGCCCGGGCAGCCCGGCTCTCACGAACAGGTCCAGGCGATTGATGCCGCAAGCACGCACCCGGACCAGCGCCTCGCCCGGTCCGGCCACGGGGTCGGGCCGTTCGCCGTGCACGAGCGCGTCGGGGCCGCCGCAGCGTTCGAAGTAGACCGCTTTCATGACCTATCCCCGTGGGCGCGATTCAACACCAGGCAACTCCTACTCGTCGTAGAGCACCGTGGGCTCCTGGTACACGCGAACTTCGCGCTTGGTGAGGCGCTCCGCGGTCCAGGTCGCGAGCCATCCGTTCTTCTGATCGAGCGTCATGATTCCGTCCTCGCAGAGCGCCACGGGCACGTTCACCCGAAGCGCGCGGCCGCGGATCAGGTGCCGCGTGATGCCGGCTGGCAGGTACTCGCCGCCGCTCGCCAGGTCAATCACCTCGGCCGGGTCGAAGCGCGGGAAGATCACGAGCGCCTGCACTTCGGGATGTTCCTTGCGCGCCTGCGAGAGCGAGTCGCTGGTGACGCGTGTGTACGGGACGCGGTCCTGGTACAAGTGAACGAGCGCGTTCAGGAGCTCGTTCCGCTCGCGCAGCGAGGTCCCGCCGTGCGCCACGATGACGTCGCCGTCATTCAACACAATGCAAGCGAGCGCTTCCCGTCGCGCCAGCATGGCGCGCGCATGTAGCCGGTCCTCGTGACGGAACTCGAGCCCCGCGATGCCGGCGAGGCCCCGTTCGAGCACGTCACGCGCGTCGGCGGTGAGCGCGTGGAACCAGGTGTGAAGTTCGACTCCGGGCTCCTCGTAGCGCACGACCTGCACCAAAAGGTGCGGCCAGCCCGCGGCGCGCGCCGCGGTGCTGCGGTTGGCGCCGTCCAGCACCACGAATCGCGGCTCGACGCGCATGCCATCGCCCACCTGCGTCACGATGGGCGGGTTCTTGAGCGTGCCAGTCTGGAGCAGCCGCTCGACCAGCGGCTGCGTGCGCTGGAGGTCGTGGTACTCGTGCGGGTGGACCGCGTCGGTGGGAACGAAGCGCAGGTCGGGGAGACGGAACTCGGTTGGGCTCATGACGGGGCGCACTGTAGCGCAAGAGAACGGGTCGGGGCGCAGCCCCGACCCGAGATGCTAGGTTCGAGCTCGTGATGCCCGTGCCCGAAAGCCAGACGCTGCACGAACGCGCTCGGCGAGGCGCCGTGCACTCCTGCGCCGTGCTGCTCGGCGCTTGGGCGATCGTCGCACACGCCGCCGACCGTCTGCCTCGCGCCGGCGAGCGCTACCCTGGCGGGATCCGCGCCGGCTACACCGAGACGATCGTCGCCGACTCGCTGGACTCGCCGGTGAGCATGGTGCTCGCACCCGACGGCCGCGTGTTCGTGTGCGAACAGGGCGGCAGGCTGCGCGTCGTGCGCGCTGGGAAGCTACTGCGCAAGCCATTCGTCACCGTGCCCACCAGGCCCATCGAAGAAGAAGGTCTACTCGGCGTGGCGTTCGATCCGACGTTCGTGCGCACGCGGCGGGTGTACGTGCTCTACACGGCACTCTCACCCAATCGCCGAAACGTCATCGCTCACTACACGGCGTCGGGCGACACGGCGCTCCCCGGCAGTGAGCGCATCGTGTTCGAGTTCGACACGCATGATGCGCACCAGCACGTGGGCGGCGCGCTTCGCTTCGGTCGCGACGGGATGCTCTACGCCACGTCCGGCGAGTGTGGCGATGGAGCCAAGTCGCACAGTCTCTCTTCCACCGCAGGCAAGGTCATCCGTATTCGTCCGGACGGCAGCATCCCAAGCGACAACCCGTTCCCCACCGAGACTCGCGGCCGGCATGGTGCGATCTGGGCGCGGGGGTTCCGGAACGCATTCGCGCTCGACATCCACCCGCGCACGGGACGCGCGTTCGTGAACGACGTCGGCGGCAGCCTTGTCGAGGAGGTGGACGAGTTGAAGCGTGGCGCCGATTACGGCTGGCCCATCGCGGAAGGGCCGTCCCCGAACGCGACGCTCGTGAACCCGATCCATTCCTACACCCATGGCGATGGCTGCGCGATCACGGGCGGAGCGTTCTACGCGCCGAGCACCCCGAGCTTCGCGCCCGAATGGCGGGACGGCTACTTCTTCGCAGAATACTGCGCCAACGAGATCCGCTGGCTCTCGCCCGCGCGCCCGCCTCGCGTGACGACGTTCGGCCGTTCGCGCGTGCCCGGCCCCGTGGACCTGCGAGTGGCCGCCGACGGCGCGCTCTGGTACCTGGCGCGCGGGAACAGCAACCCGACCGGAGGGGCGGGCACGGGCTGGGGGATGGTGGTCCGGGTGACCCGTGACACGGCAGGAGCAACGCGCTAGCGGACCTCAGCATCATGAACGAGCGGGGCCCGCCAAATGCCCGCAAGTGCCTCGGGCATCGGGACGTTCCCACGGCAGGAGCGACTGGGTTTTTGACTTCGTGCCATGCGCGCTACGCGCATATAATGAGAAGTCACCTCCGCCCGTCTCGTCACCGTCACGTGGAGGCCCCGCGTGTCCATTCGCTCCTGGCCGCGCCTGCTGCCCGCGATCGCCGTGGTCGGGCTCTTCTGCCTGGTGGCCGCCGCGCCAGCGCCGCAGATGCCGATCCCGAACCAGACCGCGCCGTGCTCGAACTATGCGCAGTCTTCGACCGGGGGTAGTTCGGCGTTGTTCTCGGGCGGAGATGGAGTGGCCCAGCCGCTGGCCGCGGCCCAGCCGATGCTCGCGTGCAGTCTCCACGTCGCGGGGACGGGTTGGAGCTACGCCAACGTGTACATTCGCGAGTGGGATCCGCTCACGCTGGCGCCCGACGCTTCGACGATCGCCACGCGAAGCGCCTACCTCGATCCTTCGCGCATGAACTACTACTACACGAACAGTGTCCCCTGGCTGCAGTTCTCTCCACCCATCGTGACGCAGAGTGTCGCCGGCGTCGCGGAGCCGCCGAGCCAGGGGCTGTTCATGGAGGTTCGCTCCACCAGCGCTGGGTTCACCTACCCGTTGGCGGCCTATTACGAACCCGAGGGCAACGCAGCGCTCGCGGAAGCTCGGAGCATCTCCGCCGGAGGGTCGCACGAGGCGCTCCAGGGCACGCACCCGGTGCTGGGGCACGCGGTGTGCAGCGGCGATGCCGACCTCCAGTCGCTGCGCCTCGTGCAGAGTGTCCGGCGCACGGATACGCCACTCGCGGCGCACCCCTACGAACTGCTGCAGCGCTTCCGCGTGCCCGAGCCCGTCGAAGTGCGGTGGGTGGAGCTCGCCGTGAACAGTATCATGCTGTCGTCTCCTGCGATCGGCGAGGAGATGCCCGTGCCTACGTCCGCCACGCTCGCGATAATCGACGCCACGTATCTGGGTGACCCGCCCACGAACATGCCGTCCGCGCTGAGCGAGGCCCTGTTCGAGTCGCCCTACGCGTTCTCCTACGCGCCAGCTCCACGCTGGGCAGCGAACCTCGAGTTCGACCACCGGGTCATGCTCTACCCCGGCCACGACTACTGGCTGTACCTGCGCGCCGCCACCGCCTACGAATTCCTGGCGCGCGCGCTCACGGGCTCGGAGAGCGGCGACTTCGCGGCGGGCATCGGGGCGCTCCATACGCGCGCGACCGGAACGACCACGTGGTCGTTGGCGAGTGGCCAAGTGTTGTCGTTCAAGCTCATCGGTCAGCCGACCGCTCCCGTCGGTGTCTCACCGCCGCGTGTGGACGTTCCGTTCCGCCTGAGCGTCTCGCCGAACCCGGCACGTGGTCTGCTGCGAGTGGAGTGGTCGGGCGCCGTGGGCCCGGTGCGACTCGAGGTGTTCGACGCGCGTGGCCGGCGCATGGGCCGTGGCGAAGGCGGCGCGGCGGGCGCCTGGTCGTGGGCGGCGACGGGGCGCGACGGCCGTCCGGCCCCATCGGGCGTGTACTTCGTGCACGCGCGCGATTCGGCGGGTGAACTCTCGGTGGAGCGCTTGGTGCTCGTCCGATAGAGCGCGTCGCCCGCATCACGATCCGCGTCGCACTCGCGGCCGCCCTCCTCGGATTCGCGCCGGGGCTCCTGGAGCCATTCAGCGCCTTCAAGGCGATCCTGATTCGCGTCACCGGCCTGTCGCTGCTGGCCTGGTTCGTGGCCGAGGCCTGGGCCGGTCGGGTGGCGCGGCCGAGCGCCCTTACGTTCGCGGTCGCGGGTTGGGTGTTGGTGAACGCTCTGGCCACGCTGTTCTCGCTGTCGCCGAGCGTGTCGTTCCTAGGCGAGTTGAGTCAGCGCGAGGGTCTGCTCACGGCGTTGGCGCTCGCGGGGCTGCACGTGGCGTCGAGCCACGCGCACCGCAGGGAATCGCACGTCCGCGACACGCTCACTGTGGTGCTCGGCGCGGGTGTCGTGGCGGCGGCCTATGCGCAGCTCCAGCTCGCGGGCCTGGATCCGATTCACTGGCAGGGCGTGCACACGTACGCGACACAGGGCGGGATCGCGCTGCGTCCGGCGGGGTCACTCGGCAACCCCATCTTGCTCGGCGCGGTGCTTGCGGCAGTACTGCCGATCGCACTCGTGCGCCTGGCGAGCGGCCGCGGCGACGCTGCGTGGCTCATCCCCGCCGCCACGCTCATCGCGGCCTCGTTGGTGATGACGCTGTCGCGCGGCGCCTGGCTCGCGGCGGCGCTGGCGGCCACCGCGAGTCTCGTCGGCGCGGGACTCGCCGGCGCCACGCTCCGGCGGGCCGCCTGGACCGCGGCGTTGAGCCTGTCTCCGGCGTTGCTCTTCGGCGTGGCCCGCGCATCGGGGCCGATCGTGGCGCGTCTCGCCGAACGCGTGGATGGTCACTCGCTCGCCACGCGCCGGTTGATCGCGCGTGCCGCGGTGCAGCTCTGGAGCGAACGCCCGTGGTTGGGCGTCGGCCCCGATGCGTTCGGGCTCGCGTTCCCGCGCGTGCAGGAGACGACGTTCTGGCGGAACGAATGGATCGGGTCGCCGGTCCACGCGCACTCGGTGCCGATGCAGCTCCTCGCCACGCTCGGCATCGCGGGTGTGTTCGCGGGTTTGGCGTGGGGGGGCGCCGCGGTCGCGGGATGGCTGCGCGCGTGGCGGGACTTCCCGGCGTCGCGCCTCACGCTGGCGGCGATCGGTAGCTCGCTAGCCGCACTGTGCGTGGCGGGCGCCACCAACGTGGTGGGCCTGGCGGGTGCCACGCTGTTCGTGGTGCTCACCGCGCTCCCGGCGGCGGTCGAGGAGCGCCCAGGCGCGGCGGCGAGACGGGACCGCGGCGCGCGCGCGCTGGTTCCGGTCGTGGCGGCCGCGGCGATCTGCCTCGCCGAGCTGGTCTCGGGCGCGCGCGAGCTCAAGGCGCTCTCGCTCGCTCGCCAGGCGCGCGACGGCCCGGACCGGGAAGCGACCACGCCGAGCGAGTGGCGCGCGATCACGGCGGTGCGCGCGCAGAGCGCGTGGAGCGCGGCGACGCTGTGGCCGGGCGAGGAGGCGCTGTGGCGGCTCGCATGCGATGCGGCACTGGCGGAGGCCGACGCGCTCGGGCCCGCGGAGTCGGGGCCAAGCGTGGCGATGGCGGAGCGCGCCGCTCGCCGCATCATGGCACTCGTGCCCGCGCGCGCCTCCGCACATGAACGGCTCGGGAACGCGCTCGCGGCACGTGCGACGCTCAACGGCTCGCGCGAAACTGCGGACTCGGCGGACGCGAGCTACGAAGGCGCCAGCCGCCTGGCACCCGCGGATGGTTGGCTGCTCGTGTCGTGGATCCGGTTCCAGCTCGCACGACGCGACGGCGTGCGCGCCTACGAACTCTCGCAACGCCTGATCGCGCTCTATCCCGAGGCCGCGGTGGGGCACACGCTTTCAGGCGCGGCACTGTTGCTGCTCGGCAAGACGAGCGA
>JAHFBW010000251.1 GCA_023249845.1 Candidatus Eiseniibacteriota bacterium | reverse complement strand
CCGGTGCGCCGCGGCGCGCGCTTCGCGGGCCGGTCACCCGGTCGTTCCGGCCGGCGCCACTCGCCGCTCCGGCCGCCGCGTTTCTCCCACAGCGCGATGTCACCCACCACCAGCGTGCGGTCTACAGATTTCAGCATGTCCACCAGCGTCAGTCCCGCGGCCGCCACGGCGGTGAGTGCCTCCATCTCGACGCCGGTGCGGCCCGTGGTGCGCACGCGGCATTCGATCGC
Source organism: Candidatus Eiseniibacteriota bacterium (assembly GCA_023249845.1). GTDB lineage: Bacteria > Eisenbacteria > RBG-16-71-46 > RBG-16-71-46 > RBG-16-71-46 > JAIOPA01. The sequence goes on along the minus strand of JAHFBW010000251.1, from coordinate 5,002 downwards.
CACCCCCGGCGTCCGGGGCTCGAGCGTGAACGCCACCTCCACCGCCTCGACGCGCAACGGGTGGGCGAGCGGGATCCATTCGCCCGTGCGCTTGGCGGCCATCACGGCGGCCAGGTGCGCCGCGGCCAGCACGTCACCTTTGGACGAGCGGCCAGCACGGAGCAGGCGGAGCGTCGCGGGCGCCATGCGCACTCGGCCGCGCGCGACGGCTTCGCGCAGCGTCTCCGGCTTGCCGGTGACGTCCACCATGCGCACACGTCCGCGCGCGTCGAGATGGGAGAGTCGTGCCATGAGCCCGCGAGCATAGGAACGCCCGAGAGACGCGGTCAAACGTCGCGAACCGTTGACCCGTGCCGTGCGCGGCTCGTACATTCGACGCTGACACGAACCCCAATGGCCACTTCCGCCCGACTCCCCATCTCCGCTCGCCACGCGTTCGCGCTGGCCCTTGAACTCGCGGTCCGCCGCGATCCGCTCCGTTCGCTGTGGGTGCCGCTGCTGCTCCATACGCCCTGGCTCGCGATGCAGGCGGTGCTGCCCGCGCCCGACGAACCGGATGGGCTCACCGCGCGCAACCTGCTCTTGAACAGCGTCGTCCTCGTGGGCGACTTCCTCGTTTCGCTGCTCATCGCGGGCATGTTGCGGTTCCGCGCCCGTTCGGTGTTCAACACGCCGCGCGGCACCCTGCCCGAGGACGTCTTGGCGTGCTACGCGCGCTCGCTCGGGCGGATGCCGTGGTTGTTCGTGACCGAGCTGCTTCGCAACGCCGCCATGTTCGGCGCGGGCCTGTTCCTCGTGCTGCCCGGCGTGTGGGTCGGATTCCGGTTCTCGATGGCCACCGAAGTCGCCGTGCTCGGGAATATGCACCCGCTCGCCGCCTTCACCCGCTCGTTCGAGCTCACCCCGGGCCGCCTCGAGCGGTGGCTCGAGATGATCGCCATCTCGGTCGCCATGGTGCTCACGGTGTTGTTCACGTGCGCGCTGTTCTTCCTCGCGCTGCCCGGCACGTCGTGGTCCACATGGGCCACGGTGGCGCTGTTCCTGCTGCCACTCGTCATGACGCTCATCCAGTACGCGTGGACGTTCTTCTATCTGCGCCTCGAGGAGATCGACATCCCGATCATCGTCGGGGAGATCCGGCCCGCCTCGGAGTCCATGGGGGAGGGCGGAACCGGCTCCGGCGCCGCCGCGACGCCGCGGCTCAAGCTGGTGGAGGGCACTGGGCCCGCGGAACTGCGCTGACCGCTCCGCGGACCCTCGGGCCCGTGACTTAAGCGGGCTCCGCCGCGAGTGGCGCGGCGTCCTGACCCGTCGCCGCTTCCGGCCCGGCTTCGATCTCGGGTGCGATGAGCTTGTACATCACCGGCGTGACGATGCGCGCGAGCAGCGTGCTCGACACCAGTCCACCGATGATCACCCACGCCAGCGGCGCATACATGGCCGTGCCCTGGAGCGCGATCGGCATCAGTCCACCGATGGCCGTGAGACTGGTGAGCACGATGGGGAGGAACCGCACCTCGCCGGCCCGGCGGATGGCAGCTTCCAGCGGCATGCCGCCCGCGCGCAGCTGGTTCGTGAGGTCCACGAGCAGGATGCTGGTCTTGATCTCGACTCCGATGAGCGCCACGAAGCCGATGGTGGCCGTGAACGACAGCGTCTGCCCGGCCAGGAACAGCGCCGCGATGCCTCCGGCGACGCCCAGCGGGATCACGGACGCCACGATGAGCGTGCTGCGAAACGTGCGGAACTCGAGCACGAGGATCGCGAGGATGCCGAACATCGCCACGAGGATGGCGCCGCCGATGCCGCCAAAGCTCTCTTCGCGGCTCTCGATCTCGCCGGCCGGCACCACGCGATAGCCCTCGGGCAAGCGCACTTGCGCAACCCGCGCCAGCGCCTCCCGCGTCACGCGGTCGGTGTTGTACCCGGTGCGAACGTTGGCGGTCACGGTCACGCTGCGTTCGCGGTCGCGGCGCTGGATCTCCGGTACCGCGCGCTCGAAGCGCAGCGTGGCCACCTGCGAGAGCGGGGTGAGCCCGCCGCGCACGCCGCTCACGTACAGCCGGGCCAGGTCCTCGGGGCTGGGCCGCGACACCGGTGCCAAGCGCAGCATCACCGCGCGCTCGTCGCCAGCGCCCTCTCGCAGCGTGCCGGCCTTGAGGCCAGCGAGCCCCAGCCGGACGATGCGGTCCACTTCCACGGTCGGCACGCCGAGCAGACCGGCCTTGCCGCGGTGGATCGCCACGCGCAGATCGCTGCGCGCGAGACGCACGGGATTGGTGACGTACTGGGTCCCCGGCGTGCGCTCCAGCTCGTGCTCGACCTGCGCCGCGAGCACGCCCAGCGTGTCGAGCGACGCCCCCGTGATGCGCATCGCGATCGGCGCGTCGATGGGCGGACCCTGCTCGAACTCGCGCACCGCGAGCTCTGCTCCCGGATAGCGGGCCAGTTCGGCGCGCAGCGTGTCCAGCATGCGCGGCGTGCGCTTTTGGTCGTAGTGGTCGAGCACCACGAACAGCTGGCCGACGCGCGGGCTATCCACACGCGGGATGACGTTGTAGTAGATGGTGGGGTTGTCGTGGCCCACCGAGGTGTACACGGCCTTCACCTCGTGCTGGCGCGCGAGCACGTGTTCGGCATGGAGCGCGGCGGCGTCGGTCACCGCGATGCTCGCGCCCTCGGGCGCGGTGATGTCCACGTGGAACTGCGGCGTCTCGGCCTTGGGGAAGAGCGAGAAGCCCACGACCGGCACCAGCGCGAACGCGCCGGCCACGAGCACTGCCGCCACGCCCAGCGTGCGTCCCGGCCGGCGCAGCGCGTGGTCCAGAACGGGCGCGTACGTGGCATGGATGCCGCGGTCGAACGCGTGCAGGAAGCGATTGCCGTGTTCGGCGTTGCCGCGCCCGAGCAGCAGCGTGGAGAGCCACGGGATGATCGTGAGCGACACCAACAGCGAGGCCAGCACCGTCACCACCACCGCCACGGGCAGCGAGCGGATGAACATGCCGGGGCCGCCCGGGAGGAACAACAGTGGCAGGAACGCGAGCAACAGCGTCGCGGTGGCGCCCAGCACCGCCACCCAGATCTGGCTCGTGCCCTGGATCGCCGCGTCACGTAGCGAATAACCGCGACGCCGGAAGCGGAGGATGTTCTCGACCACGACGATGGCGTCGTCCACCAGCAGGCCGAGCGCGATGACCATGCCCACGATCGTGAGTTGGTTGAGCGAGAAGCCGAGCGCGTGCAGGCCCGCGAGCCCGATGGCGAGCGACAGCGGGATGCTGATCATCACGACCAGCGCGGCACGCGGCCCCAGCGGCAGCAGCGTGAGCGCCACGAGCAGGATGGCGATGAGGAAGTCCTCACCCAGCCGGGCCAGGCGGTGCGAGACATTGCGCGCCTGATCGAACGCCCACTCGAGCCGCACGCCCGCGGGCAGCGTGCGTGCGAAGCGACCGAGCTCGGCCGCGATCGCGTCTCGGACCGATTGCACCGTGGTGCCGCGCTGCTGCTGCGCGGTCACGAACGCCGCGCGCTCGCCATTGAAGCGCGCGCGGTACGTGCTGTCGGCGGTGCCCCAGCTCACCCGCGCCACGTCGGTCACGCGCACGAGGCGGTCCGCAGCGGAGCGGATCACGGTCTCGCGGATCTGTTCGATCGTCTCGTAGCTGCCCGAGGAGCGGACGCTGAAGTTGCGGCCGCCGGCCTCGACGCTGCCGGCGGGGATGTCGGCGCTCTCTCCGCCGATCGCCTGCAGCACTTCGCCCACCGGCATCCGCAGCGCCGCGAGGCGGCCCAGATCGAGCGCCACGTCCACCTGTCGCGCCGGCGTGCCCCAGCGCTCGGATGTGCGCACGCCGCGCACCGCGCGCAGCCGGTCGGTGAGGTGCTCGGCGAGCGAGTCGAGCGTGCGGACGCTGGCCTGCTTCGAGACCAGCGCCACCTGCACGATGTTGACGTCGAGCGTCGACGCCTTCTCCACGTCGAAGCGCGCCAGCTCGGGCGGCAGTGCCGGGCGCAGCGCGTTCATCTCGCGGATCACCTCGTCGTACTTCTTGTCGGGATCCTTCTCGGGCAGGAACTCCACGCGCGTGGTGGCCACGCCGTCGCGCACGCGGCTGGTGATGCTCTTCACGTCCTCGAGTTCGTCGAGGCGTTTCTCGACCTCGCTCACGACCAGGCGTTCGAGGTCGGTGGGGCTGGCGCCCGGCAGCACGCTGACCACGGTGAACGTCGGGAAGTCGAGCGGCGGATCCTCGAGCCGAGGGATCGCGTTCCAGGCCGCGAGCCCGAGCGCGCCGAGCATCGCGAACAGGATCACGGTGAACTGCCAGTGCCGGACGGAGAACGCGGTCAGTCTCATGGCAGCACCTCCACGCGATCGCCGCCGTCGAGCCGCGCGTTCCCCTCGCTGATCACGGCGCCCACGCCCTCGAGCCCGCTGCGGATCGCAGCGCGACCGCCGGCGAGGAACGCGAGTTCTACCGCGCGCCGTACGGCGTGCCGCCCGTCCGGCGAGAGCGTGTAGACCCAGGCGTGGTCGCCGTCGGCCTCGAGCAGCGACTCCACCGGCACCAGCGCCACCGGCGACGTGGCGCGCGGTCGGATCTCGACACGGCCCACGAGGCCGCTCGCGAGCGTGCGCGCGTCCGGGAGCGACAGCTCCACGCGATACGTTCCCGTGACGGGATCCGCCGAGGCGCCGCGCTCGGTGATCACGCCCGCGAACGTGCGACCGGGGTAGGCGTCGAACCACACCGAGGCGGAATCCCCTTCCTCCACGCGTACGAAGTCGCGGTCCGCGAGGCCGAGCCGCACGATCTGGCCGCGCGCACGGCCCGCGAACTCGAGCACCGAGCGACCCGCATCCACGAGCTCGCCGGGCTCGGCGAGCCGGCGCTGCACCACACCGTCGGCCGGCGCCACGATCTCGGCGTGGCTGCGGTTGAAGCGCGCGGCCTCGTACTCCGCCCGGGCCGCGTCCCAGGCGGTGGTGGCATCC
>JAHFBW010000027.1 GCA_023249845.1 Candidatus Eiseniibacteriota bacterium | reverse complement strand
TGACCGCCGAGGAGCTGACGCGTGCGGGCGCGGACTTCGCCGACCATCGCTATGGCGAAGACCTGTTCCTGCTCGAGCCCGGCGCGCTGCTCATGCCCTCGTTCATGGGCCGCATCGCTGTCGCGGCCATGCACGGCTACGATCCGGCGCACCCCGACATGGCGGGGTTGCTCGCGTCCAATCGCCCGCTCCCGCCCGAGGTCTCGCACCTCGCGGACCTCCGCGGGTTCCTCGAGCGCGAGCTCGACATGCTCGAACGCGCCGAGGCGCGGACGGGGGTGGCATGAAGCGTGGCGAGATCGCTCAACACGTCACGCGCGGCGCGTTCTTCCTCGCGGTCGAGAAGGCCGCGGCGCTGGTCTCGGGGATGGTCTACTTCGCGCTCATGCTGCGCTGGCTGGGCCCCACGAACTACGGCATGCTCACGCTGGCGCTGGCGATCGTCGGCCTGGCGAGCATCTCGACCGGGAACCTCGAGGCGTTCCTCGAGCGCTATGCTGCGGAGTACCAGGCGCATCGGCGATTCGACCTGCTCTACCGCGCGCACGCGCTCGCGGTGGGCATCAAGGTGGCGCTCGGTCTCGCCGCGAGCCTCGTGCTGCTCGCCTTGGCGCCCGCGCTGGCCGCCCAGTTCGACATGCCGCCGCTCGCGGTGCTGCTGCCGATCCTCGCCGCGATGGTTGCCACGGACGGACTCGCGACGACGGGTCGCTCGCTGCTGTTCGGGTTGCAGCGCTACGAGTGGGTGAGCGGTCTTTCGCTCGCGTTCCACCTCGCCAAGACTGTGCTGGTCGGGCTCCTGTGGTGGAGTCAGCAGGGCCTCGTCTCGCTCGCGATCGGACTCACGGTGCTGGCCGTGATCCAGGCGCTCAGCTTCTCGATCGTCGCATGGGCGCTTGGCCGCCGCGCCGCAGCGGCGCCGATGGAAACCGCGAACGAGCCGGGTTCCGAGCCGGAGGACGAGCGCTCGCTCCTCTCGCAGATGTTTGGCTACTGCCTGCCCTTGCTGGGCGCACGCGCCGCGTTCCTGTCCGGACAGAACCTCGGCAAGGTGCTGCTCGCGAAGGTCATGGACGCCGCTCAGCTCGGTTATTTCACGTTCGCGTTCCAGACGATCGAGCGCTTCGTCGAGCTGGTCTATGCGCTGCCCTCGTCGCTGCTGCCCTCGCTCACCCATCTCGTGGCGCGCGAGGAGCGCGAACGCCTGGGCTACGTCTTCGAACAAGCGTTTCGCCTCGTGCAAGTCGCGGCGTGCGTCGTGGCGTGGGGGCTGTTCTCGTTTGCTCCTGAGATCACGCTCTGGGTCGGAAGCCCGTTATTCCTGCCGGCCATGGGCATGCTCCACGTGCTTGCACTGGTACCCATCGCCCGCACGGCGCAACAGCCGCTCACCATGTTGTTCCAGGCCACGCGGCGTCCGGGCATCGTGCTGGCGCTCGCCGCGATCAAGCTCGGCGTCGAGCTCGCGTGCTACATCGTGATCGTGCCGCGCTGGGGAGGGATGGGAGCAGCGTGGGCGAACCTCGCCGGAGCCGTGGCCGCGTACGCGATGGCGCTCGTGTTCGCGGCGAGCGTGCTGCCCGAGACCAAGGGCCAGCGGGCCGGCATCGTGGTGCGCGCGCTCAGCGTCACGCTGCCGCTCCTGGGCTTGTCGTGGCTGCTGCTCGCGCCGGACGGGAACGGCTTGTTGTCGCTGGTGGCGAGAGTCCTGCTTGTGCTTCCGGCCGTGCTCGCGCTCTTCGCGCTCCGCCTGGTCACGCGCTACGATCTCGAGAAGCTGTCGGGGCTGAGGCTCCGCGCGCCGCTGGCGCGCCGGCTGCGCGACGGCATCGTGCGCGCCGCCGACCCGCTGGCGCGGATTTTCGAGCCACGGAGAGCCGTATGACCGCCGCGCGCGTGTTGGTCGTGGTGCCGGCGCACAACGAAGAGGCGAGCCTGGCCGCCACGCTCGCCGAGGTTCGAGCCAAGGCGCCAAGCGTGGACGTTCTGGTCGTGGACGACGGCTCACGCGATGGGACTACCCGCGTGGCGCGCGAGGCGGGCGTGCCTGTCGTGCGCCACCCGGTGAACCTCGGCGTGGGCGGCGCGCTCCAGACGGGCTTCCGCTGGGCGTACGAGCACGGCTACGAGGTCGGCGTGCAGCTCGACGCCGACGGCCAGCACGACCCGGCCTACCTGGAGGCGCTACTCGAGCCTGTGCTCGCGGGGCGCTGCGACGTGTCGATCGGCTCGCGGTTCGTGTCCGCCTCGGGCTATCGCGCGCCATGGAACCGGCGGCTCGGTATGCTGCTGTTCAGCGCCATCGTGCGCATGGCGCTCGGCCGCCCGATCACGGACACGACGTCGGGTTTCCGCGCTTACAACCGCGCGGTCATGGGCGTCTGCCAGCACGATTTCCCCAAGGACTTCCCGGACGCCCCGCTGCTCATCGCGCTGGCCCGTCGCGGCTTCCGACTGGACGAGGTGCCCGTCGTGATGCGCGAGCGTCAGGCGGGGCAATCGTTCTACACCCTCGGCAAGCAGCTCTACTACCCATACAAGAACCTGCTCGCGTCACTCATGGCCCTGATCCGCAGGCCCGTCTAGGAGGCTCCATGACGTTTCTGTCGCGCACCCAACTCATCACCGCGCTCGGCGCGGTGCTGTTGGCGCTCTTCGTGCTGGACCTCGTGCGGCGCCGCAAGCTCTCCGAGGAGTATTCCCTGTTGTGGGTGATGGCGACCACGGTCATCGCGGTGCTCGGTTTCTCGACGCCGTTGCTCACGTGGATCACCCACGCGCTTGGCTTCCTGGGCGAATCGTCCACCACGTTCGCGTTCGGGCTCGCGTTTTCGCTCGCGATGCTGCTCTACATTTCGCTCAAGCTGTCGCGCCTGGGCTTCGAGAACCACGTGCTGACGCGCGAGCTCGCGCTCTTGCGCGACGAGGTTCAGACGATTCGCCAGGGCGGCGAGGGCGGCGCGCGGTGAGACGCGCCCTGCAGCTGCTGCTCGGCATCGCCGTGTCGGCGCTGTGCGTGTGGCTGTCCATGAAGGACGTGCGCTTTGGAGAGGTGCTCGCGGCGCTGCGCGGCGCGAACGCGTTCGGCTTCGTGGCCGTGATGCTCGTGACGCTGTTCGGGTTCTGGCTGCGCTCGGTGCGCTGGGGTTACTTCATCCAGGCTGGGCGGCGGCTGCCGCTGCACTCGTTGTTCAGCTCCACGATGATCGGATTCATGGCGAACAACGTGCTCCCGTTTCGGCTCGGCGAGTTCGTACGCCCGTGGGCCCTCGCCCGCCGCGAGAAGCTGTCCAAGACCACACTGCTCGCCACTGTCGTCGTGGAGCGGGCCGTGGACATGATCACACTGCTCGGCATTTTCGGGGTGAGCATGATCGTGCACCCGATCGCGGAGAGCACGGACGCGGGCCGCCTCGTGCAGTGGGGCGCCCGCCTGCTCGTGGCGCTGTGCGTTGGCCTCACGTTGTTCGTCGTCGCGGTGGAGCGCAATCGCCGCCTCGCGCAGGCATTCGTGCGGTTCGTCACACGGCCGCTGCCAGGCGAGGCGCATGCCAAGTTCGCGGCGATGCTCGAGCACTTCCTCGAAGGCCTCGGACTGTTCCGCGACGTCCGCCGGCTGCTCGTCGTGTTCTCACTCTCGTTCACCATGTTCCTGTGCTTCGCATTCGCATTGAGTCTGAGCCTGTGGTCGCTCGACATCGCGCTGCCCTGGTACGCCGGGCTCGTCATGCTCGTCATCACGGCGATCGGCATCATGGTGCCGGCCGCGCCCGGCTATATCGGAACGCTGAACATCGCGTGCACCGCCGGGCTCGCGCTGTTCGGCGTCGGCAAGTCGCAGTCGGTGCCGTTCTCGTGGTTCTACTTCTTCAGCCAGTGGCTGCCGATCACGGCGGTCGGGCTCGTCTACCTGAACCGCGAGGGGCTCTCACTCCGCTCCCTGGGACAGGCCGAGGGCGGGGAGGCCACGTGACCTCAGGCGCGGAAAGCGGCGGCGATGCGCGACACGGCGGTGACGACGTCGTCCACGTCGCGGTCGGTCATACGCGGGAACAGCGGCAGCGTGATTGCGCGCGCGTAGGCGTCCTCGGCCACCGGGAACGACCCCGGCGCGTGGCCGAGGCTGTCGCGAAAGTGGGGATGGAAGTGGATCGGGATGAAATGCACGCTGGTGCCGATATTCTCGGCGCGCAGCTCCTCGATGAAGCGGGCGCGATCGATCCGCAGCCGCTCGAGCTCGAGCGCGATGGCGTAGAGATGCCAGGCGTGCGTCATCCCGGGGCGGGTGCGCGGAAGGCGCACTTCGCGCAAGCCCGCGAATCCCGCCGCGTACCGCGCCACGATCTCGAAGCGGCGCTTCTGGGATTCCTCGAAGCGTTCGAGCTGCGCGACGCCGATCGCCGCCAGGAGGTCGGACAGGTTGTACTTCCAGCCCGGCGCCGTGACCTCGTAGAACCACGAGCCGCCCGCGCCATACCGCTTCCAGGCGTCTCGGTTCATGCCGTGCAGCGACAACAGCTGGATGCGGGCGGCGAGCGCTTCGTCGTCGGTCACGACCGCGCCGCCCTCGCCAGTCGTCAGGTTCTTCGTCGCGTAGAACGAGAACGTCGTGGCGTCCGCGAGCGCCGCGGAGCCGATCGGCCGGCCGCGCGACGCGGCGCCGAGCGAGTGCGCGGCGTCGTCCACCAGGCGGATGCCGCGCCCGGCCGCGAGCGCGCGGAGCGCGTCGTGGTCGCACGGATGACCCGCGTAGTCCACGCTCAGGATCACCTTCGTGCGTGGAGTGATCGCGGCCTCGACCTGGCGCGGGTCGATGCACAGCGTGTCGGGCTCCACGTCCACGAGCACCGGACGGGCGCGCACGTGCTCGATGACGTTCACCGTGGCCACGAACGTATACGGCGTCGTGATCACCTCGTCCCCGGGCCCGATGCCGAGCGCTTCGAGCGTCAGGTGGAGACCGCCGGTGGCGCTGTTCACCACGACCGCGTGCTTCGCGTTGGCGATCTCGGCGACGCGCTTCGCCAGCTCGAAGGTCCGCGGTCCGGTCGTGATCCAGCCCGAATCGAGTGCCTGCAGCACGAGTTCACGCTCGCGCGCGCCCATGTCGGGAACGGCGATCGGCAGGAACTCCGCGCGGACGGGGCGGCCTCCCTGCGAGGCGAGCGGACTCGCGGCAGGCAGGGGAGTGGGTTCGTTCACGAGGTCAGTTTACGGCCGGCTCGCGCCGTGGCGCCAATGCACGCCTGATGCCGCACTCTCGCGCATGAGCCCGACCCGACAGAAATTCGCCCGTGACTCCCTGGGCCTCGCGATCACGCAGTATCTCGTGCGCGCGATGAGCATGGGGCGAAGTTTCGTCGCCGCAAAGCTGCTGGACCCGACTTCATTCGGCGCCTGGAACGCGCTCCAGCTCATGATGGACTACGGCGCGCTGGCGCCGCTCGGGACGCAGCAGGGCCTCGATCAGCTCGTACCCCGCCGCCTGGTAGAGGGCGACGCCGCGCGCACGGCACAGTTGAAGCGGGCGGCGCTGTTCAACGTCGTCGCGCTGACGACGTTGTTTGCGGCGTTCGGGCTGGGCTGGGCCTCCGTCGGCAGCAGCCGCATGCGGGCCTTCTGGCACCTGAGTGGACTCTCGCTCGCGCTGCTGTGCGTGATGCTCGTGAACGTGGCGAACGTGGGGACCAGCATCCTGCGATCGCACGGCGACATCGGCGGTCTCACACGCTGGTTCGTGCTGCAGGGCCTGATCGGTTCCGGGCTCGGCCTGGTGCTGCTCGTGTGGTTCGGCCGCTGGGGGCTGCTCTGGGGCTGGCTCGCCGGCTGCCTCGTCGCGTTCCTGTTCGTGGCGGTCCGCGGGCGACACGTGCTTCCGCTGCTGCCGGCGCCGGCGACGGAGAGCCTCGATCTGCTGCAGATCGGCCTGCCGCTCTACGTCTTCACCGCGAGCAGCATCGTCATGCGCAACCTCGACCGGATCGTGGTGCTTCGCTTCCTCGGCACGCAGGCGCTTGGCTTCTACGGACTCTCCGTGAACGTGCTCACGTTGCTCATGGCCATCCCGGACTCGCTCGCCTACGTGAGCTATCCCATGCTCGTGCGCCGGTACACTGAGGCGGGGGAGGACCCTGAGGCGATCCGCGAGCGGGTCGAGCGCCTGGTGCGGGGGGTCTCCACTGCGCTGCCGCTCGCGGCCGGACTGTGCGCGCTGTGGTCGCGCGACCTGGTCCACGTCGTGCTGCCGCGTTACGACGCGTGCGTGGAGCCACTTCAAGTTTTGGCGTTCGGCGCCACCGGGCTCTCGCAGGCGGCGTTCGCCTCGCTGGTGCTGATGACCGTGGGACGACGCATCATCCTCGTTCCCGCCGCGCTGTTCCTGACCGCGCTCTCGGGCGGGCTCCAGCTATTGTCCCTTCGTTGGAACGGCGGCCTCACGGGCATCGCGGCTGCTTCCGCCGTGGCCTACCTCGTGAGTGGCGCGGTACTGCTGTCGCTTGCCGCGGTCGGGCTCGGTCATTCGTTCCGCCGCATGCTCAGCTTGATCGTCCGCTGCTTCCTGCCCACCGCGCTCGCGGCGCTGGTGTGCTGGGGCGCTGCGTGGGCGTTCCTCCGAGAGCTCGGGCCGTTCACGCTGATCACCGTCACGCGCCTGCTCACCGCTTCGGCGGCATTCGCGGCGGCCTACTTGCTCTTCGTGGCGCCGTTCGCCCGCGGCATCGGCTTCCTTTCGCTGGCGAAGGAGTTCAACGTTCCGTTCTTCGGCCGCCGGCCGGGGAACCCCGAGGACCCGCGATGAGCCGCTCGCTCGGGGCGAAGCTGCTGCCGCTCTTAGGCGGCCTCGCTGGACTGGCCGCGGCCGCGCTGCTCCAGCAGGGAATGCTGGCACCCCTGCCGGCGTTCGTGCGGCTGACGCTCGCGTTCCTGGTACTCGTGATCTGGCCCGGGATCGCCTGGCGCCTTGCGATCGGCTCGCCGGGCCCGGGCGGCGCGATTCTCGCGCCGGGCTGGGCCCTCGGCTTCGGCGTCGCTTGGCTGGGGCTCGGCATCCTGCTCTCACGCGTCGCGGGGCTGCCGTTCACGGTGCTCTCCGCGAACGGAGCGCCGTGGGCGGCGCTCCCGTGGCTCGCGGCCACTTTGTGGGCTCCCGCCGAACCTGCACGCACGACGCCGCTCGGGCGCTCGGCCACGCTCGCCGTGCTCGCCGCCGCGCTGCTCGCGGCGGCGCACGTCGCGCGCGACGGCCCACCGGTCTCCTACCTCAGCGACTCGCCCGACCACATCGGCACGATCCGCCGCATGCTCGCGAGCCACGACGCGTTCCCGGCCGACGCGTTCTTCAAAGACCCGGGACCCACCGGTGCCGATCCGCGAAAGGGGCTGTGGCATCCCGGCGTGGCGCTCGTGTGCGCGCTCGCACGCGTGGAGCCGCTCCCGGCGTGGCGCGGCCTCTCGGTGCTCCTGGCGCCGCTCTTCGTGCTGAACGCGGCGGCGTTCGCCTTCCGCTTCGGCGGCGGGCTCGGCGCCGCGGTGGGCGGATGGACGCTCCTGCTCACGTACGGGGGAGGGCTCTCCACATCCTATCTGAGCGAAGCGGTGTTCGCGACCAAGCTCGCGGACCAGCTGGCACTCGCCACGATCACGGCTCTGCTCGCCGATCTCGACCGGCGCACCGCCCGATCGCGCGCCGCCGTCATCGGATTGGCGCTGGGGACGATCGGTGTGCATGTCTTCGGCGCGGTGCAGTTCGCGATCGTTTTCGGCGCGCTCGGCGTGGGACTGCTCGTGCGCGAGCGCGGTGGCTCGGCAGCGCTCACGCGGCTCGTCGTGACATCGGTTGCCGTGGCACTCGCCGCGGCGCCGTACCTGGGGTGGCGCGCGGTGCAGGCGTACGCGCCGGCCAACCCGCTCCACACCCAGACGCAGGGCATGTTGGAGTTGGCGCCGGGCGTGCAGGTGGTGTCGTTCGGAACGATGTGGGAGTGGTTCGGCCCGGCCTGGGTGCTGTTCCCGCTGTCGCTGTTCGCGTGGGCGCGGGCCGCGCGCGACAACACGGCGCTGCTCCTCCTCACCACCACGCTCGCCGTGACAATGCTCATGTTCTGTCCCCCAGTCGTCGCCGTGCTCGAACCGCGGCTCGGTTACCTGCTCATGCGGCTGCCCTGGCTGCTACCCGCGTCAGCCGCCGCCGCGTTCCTGGTCGCGGCGGCGCGAGAGGGCTGGCGGACCGGGCGGCGGCTCGCTCCGCTCGCCGCAGTCGCCGTGCTCGCACTGGGCCTCGCCGGACCGCTCGCCGACGCCGTGCGCGCCGCCACGCGCGACAGTGCCTGGCCTCACGCGCTACCCGCGACCAGCGTGGAGCGCTGGTCGGACGCGTTGGCGTGGATGGACCGGGAGCTCCCGAACGGCACGGTCGTCCTCTCCGATCCGGCGACCAGTTACTCGATCCCGATGCTCACGCGGCACTGGGTGACGACGCTCGTGGACCAGCACAGCTCGCCCAACGATGCGTTGGCGCTCGAACGCATGCTCGACGCGCGAGACGCGCTCGACCCGTACGCGTCCTGGGAGCGAACGGCTCGGGTCGTGCGCCGCTGGGGCGCAACGGCGATCGCCTTGAACGGCCGCTTCGACGAGCCCGTCCAACTCGACATCTGGGCGCCGAGCGCCTCATGGTACGCGGCGGCGCACGCGCGGCTCGAGCGCGCCCCGGGCGCCTTCCACCTCGTTTACGACTCCGACCGCTTCTCCGTCTACACGATCCGCGCCGATTCGCTGGAGGCGCTCGTGGACGGTGCCGTGCCGCGGCCGTTCGTGCGTGCGCCGAGCCTGAACGATCGCGCGAGGCGCATGGGAGACGGGCTTCCGGAGCTGGTCTCCTTCCACGTGGGCGTGACCCAGGCCACGCGCGGCGACACGATCGCGGGCGCCGCCGAGTGGCGCGTGCGCGCGCCGCTGCCCGCCGGGGCCTACCGCGTCGGCATCCGCTTCGATCGCGCGGTGCCGGCGGACGTGCCGCGCTCAGTGGTGTTCGTCTCCAAGCTGTGGCGCAAGCTCATCGAGCGGGTGCGAGGCGAGCGCTACCGATTCCGGTCCGATCACCTTCCCGTGAGTGGAGCGTATGGCGTCGATCGCTGGGCCCCGACCGAGGTGGTGTGCGACTCGTTCCGAGTTCAGGTGCCGTACGACGTGGCGCCGGGGGACTACGTCGTCAAGGTCGCGATGGCGCACCAGCCCCACTACCCGAACCTGCGGCTGCGAGACCTGACGAGCGACGACGACTTCTTGAACGGTCTTGAGGTGGGCCGGCTCCAGGTCACGCGCGAGCGGGGGAACTGAACATGTGCGGTGTGAATGGCGTGTTCTGGTACCGCGGCGGCAGCGCGGACCCGGGGCTGGTCCAGGCGCAGGCGCGCGCGCAGCGGCACCGAGGTCCCGACGACGCCGGCGTCTGGGCGGACGGGCCGGCGGCGCTCGGGCATCGCCGGCTCGCCGTCGTCGACGTGTCTCCTGGCGGGCATCAGCCAATGGCGAACGAGGACGGGACGGTGCACGTCGTTTACAACGGCGAGCTCTACAACTGGCCCGAGGTGATGCCAGAGCTCGCGGCGCGAGGGCATCGCTTCCGCGGCCGCAGCGACACCGAGATGTTGCTCCACCTGTGGGAAGAGAAAGGCCCGGACCTGGTCGCCGACCTGCGCGGGATGTTCGCGTTCGGGCTCTACGACTCCCGCCGCCGCACGCTCTTCCTGGCACGCGATCGCACCGGCAAGAAGCCGCTCTATTGGCACGACGATGGCCGGCGCCTGGTGTTCGCGAGCGAGCTGAAGGCACTGCTCGCCGACCCGTCCGTGCCATGCGACGTGGACGCGTTTGCGATCGCGGACTACCTGACGTTCCAGTACGTCCCCTCGCCAGGCTGCATCTTCAAGGGGGTACACAAGTTGCCGGCTGGGCACCGGCTCGTGTGCGACGCGCACGGCCCTCGGGTCGAGTGCTACTGGGAGCTGCCGCTCACGACGGATCGCTCGATGAGCGAGGTCGAGGCGGTCGCCGGGCTCACCGACCGGCTGCGCGAGGCCGTGAGTATGCGGCTCATGTCCGACGTGCCGCTCGGCGCGTTCCTGTCGGGAGGCATCGATTCCAGCGCGGTGGTGGCGCTCATGACGCAGGTGTCGAGCACGCGCGTCAAGACGTTCAGCATCGGCTTCGAGGAGGAGGAGCTGAGCGAGCTGTCACACGCGAGAGCGGTGGCGGAACACCTGGGGACGGAACATCACGAACTGGTCGTGCGACCCCATGCGCTCGATCTGCTGCCCCGGCTCGTGTGGGGAATGGATGAACCATTCGCGGACGCCTCCATGCTGCCCACCTGGTACGTCTCGGAGATGGCGCGGCACCACGTGACCGTGGCGCTGTCGGGAGACGGCGGCGACGAGGCGTTCGCGGGTTATTCCACGTATGCCTGGGCGCGCCAGTACGCCCGCGCGGACGGCATCCCTTACGCGCTTCGCCGACTTCTCTCACTGCCCGCCGTCCTGTTGCCGGAGGATCTCGCGCTCGCGCGCCGGCTGCGCCGCTTCGGCATGAACGTCGTCGATCGCCACCTCGAGGTGATGTCGCATTTTCCGCCGCGAGGGCTTTTCGAGGTGCTCTCGCCGGAGCTCTGCGAGGCGACGCGCGGACATGATCCGCTGCGTGCCGCACGCGCGATATACGAGCGCGCCGCATGCGGCCTGGGCAAGCTGGCGGCGCTGCCCGCGTTGGACGCGCTCACCTACATGACCGACGATGTGCTCGTGAAAGTGGACCGCACCAGCATGATGAACTCGCTGGAGACGCGCGCGCCATTGCTCGACCATCATGTTTTGGAGTGGGTCGCACGCATGCCATTCGAATACAAGCTGCGCGGCGACGTCAGCAAGTGGGCGCTTCGCGAGGCCGTGCGCCCGTACCTCCCACCGCAGATCCTGGCCCGAGGCAAGCAGGGCTTTGGCGTGCCTCTCGAGCGCTGGTTCGCGGGCCAGCTGGGCCGGCTCGCGCGCGAGATCCTGCTCGATGATCGCACGCGAAGCCGTGGCTGGCTCGCCGCGAACGGCGTGGAGCGCCTGCTGGAAGGGGCAGGTCTGCGCGACGAAGTCCGCGCCCGGCGCACCTTCACACTTGTCTGCCTCGAGATGTGGGCGCGCGCGTACCTCGACCGTCCGCGCAGCGAGCTCTCGGCTCCTACGAACGGCGTGATGCCGTTGCATCCCGCCGTGGTCGGGACGGCGCGGGACTGACGCGGTGCACCTCGCGATCCTGATCGGGCACTTCCCGCCCACGGCGTTCGGGGGGGCGGAGCTGCAAGCACAGGGCTGGGCGCAGCGGTTGGCCGAGCGCCATCAGGTGACCGTTCTCACGCGACGCGACGCGCGGAGACCGGCGGGGCGTGAATCGCGCGACGGCTACGAAGTGGTGCGGTTGCCGGTGTCGCGATATCCCGGCTGGCGCACGCTCGCGGACCTGCACGCGATCGAGTCGACGCTCGCCGCGCTCACCCCAAGACCGGACCTGCTGCTGTGCTTCCAGACGTTCGTCTCGGGGCTTGCCGGCACGCGCGCGGGTGTCCGGCTCGGGATCCCGGCGGTGGTCTGGGTGCGCGGTGAGGCCGAATACCGGCTTGGGGCCTCGGCGTTCACGCGCTGGCTCTCGCCGCGAGTGTGGAGCGCGGCCGCCGGGGTGCTCGTGCAGAGCGAGGCGAACCGCGTCGAGCTGCTCGCCGAGCTGAAGCGCCACGCTCCGCGCCGGCTGCAACGCGTGCGCGAACGATTGACGGTGCTGGGCAACGGGCTCGAGTTGCCGGCGCCAGCACCCCTTCCCGCCACGGGGCGCGTGCTGAGCGTGGGACGACTGATCGCGGACAAGGGGATGGACATCGTCATCGCCGCGTGTGCGCTCGCGAGCCGTCCGCTCACGTTGGCGGGTGAGGGCCCCGAGCGCGCGGCGCTGCAGACGCTCGCGGCGCGCTCGGGCGGCGACGTGCGCTTCACGGGGCAAGTCGACCACGAGGAACTTTCGCGGCTCTATCGCGAGGCCGGGGTCGTCGTTCTGGCCGCTCGGCGCGGCGAGGGGCTGCCGAACGTGCTGCTCGAGGGCATGGCGCACGCACGTCCTGTGGTGGCCACGCCGTGCGCCGGTACGCGAGACCTGCTGACCGATCAAGTGAACGGGCTCCTGGTTCCGGCGGATGACGAGGTGGTACTCGCCTCGGCACTCGCGCGGCTCGCGGCGGAACCTGAAACCGCCGCGCGCCTCGCGTCCGCGGGTCGTGCCACCGCGGAATGCTTCACCTGGGAGCGGTTGATGCCCCGGCTCGAAGCCGTCCTCGCGCGCTGGGGCCGACCATGACGCGCGCTCCTCGCGTCTGCATGTTCGCCGAGTTCCTCTACCCGGTCGTGAGCGGCGGCCGCGTCCCATTCGCGGGCGGCATCGAGGTACAGCTCGCGCACCTCGGGCGCGGGCTCGCGCGCCGTGGATTCGACGTGCGCATCGTCACCTGCGACTACGGGCAGCCCGACCCGTTCGTGACCGACGGGCTCATCCTGCACAAGGCGTACCCCGCCGGCGGTGGCATTCCGGTGCTGCGCTTCTTCCACCCGAGGCTGACGCTCGGACTCTCCGCGTTGTGGCGGGCCGACGCGGACGTCTACCTGTTCCAGGGTGCGGCGCTGTGGGCCGGACTCGTGCACGCCGTGGCCCGCGCCCGCGGGCGGCGCTTCGTGTGGCTCACCGGCCACGACCACGATGTGCAGGCGGCATTGCCCGACGTGCATGGCCTGCGCGACCGCTGGCTGGTGCGGCGCGCCATGCGTGGCGCGGACGTCATCGTCGCGCAGACTCGTGTCCAGCAGCAGCGCCTGCGCGCCGATTTCGGACTCGAATCCACCGTCATCATGAACCCGGTCGAGATCCCGCCGGCCTCGGCCATGGAGGACGCTGCGAGCGGCACCCGGCTCGTGTGGCTCTCCACGTACAAACCCGCGAAGCGTCCCGAGTGGTTCACGCGCTTCGCGGAACGCCACCCGACGACGCCCTGCCGGATGGCCGGCGTGGTGTTGGACACGGCTGCGAGCGAGGCGGCGTATCGCGACGCCCGGGCCGTCGCGGCGCGCTGCCCGAACCTCTCGGTGGAGGGAACGGTGCCGCACGAGCGGATCGGCGAGGTGTTCGCGGGTGCGGCGCTGTTCGCGCACAGCTCACCCGCCGAAGGCTTCCCGAACACGCTGCTCGAATGCTGGGCCCGCGCATTGCCGTCGGTCTCGGCGTTCGATCCGGACGGCATCGTGGAACGCGAGGGGCTGGGCGCCTACCGCGCGGAGTACGACGCGTGGGAGGCCGAAGTGCAACGCTTCCTCACCGATCCCGCGCGCCGCCGCGAGGCCGGGGCCCGGGCGCGTGCCTGGGTGGTCGCCCATCATGCACCGGATGTGATCCACGACGCGCTCGCGACCCTGTTGCGGCGGCTGCTCAAGCGCTGAACCCGTCACGGGCGAGATCGCCGCGCGGGTGATCAGAGCCAGCGTTCTTGCTCGAGTATCGCGCGCATCGTGGTCCACTCGTACCGCTCGAACAGGTGTTCGAGCTTGGCCATGACGGTATGCAGGTTCACGTACGTGATGAACCCGTTCACCGGGTCCAGCGGCAGTCGCCGCTCCTCGGGCGTGATCTCCCGTGGGTGCAGATACAGCACGAACGGCCGGTGACGCAGGATGAAGTCCAGGCCCGCGCGAAACACCGGGAGCGGCAGCGCGCGCAGGTAGAAGCCACCACCCACTGGGAAGCGCACCCCCTGTAATTCGGCGATCGCGACCGGGAATTCCACCAGCACACCATCCGGGTCGTGTCGCCGGAGGTCCGCGCGCGAGGGCCGGTAGATGCCCACCGGGGCGCCCGGGGTGCCGTACATCTTCACCTTCAGCGGGAACACGCTGCTGTCGTAGCGATAGCCCTGTTCGCGCAGCACGTCCAGTGCCCACGGATTCGAGCGGTCGATGCTGAACGTGGGAGCGCGGAAGCCGCTCACCGGGAAATGTCCGAGGACGGATTCCACGACGCTCCGGAACTCGCGCAGCTCGCTGCGGAACGAGTCGGGGGTGGCCCGCCACAGCGGTCGGTGCGACATGCCGTGGCACGCCAGCTCGTGCCCTTCGGCGACCATGCGGCGAATGAGCGCCGGATGCTCGCGAACCACGTCGCCGAGCACGAAGAACGTGCTGTGCCAGCCGTGCTTCGCGAGCAGATCGAGGATCGCCTCGGTGCCGCGCGCCACGATGCTCTCCTCGGGCCGCGCATCTCCGACGCGGTGGAGCTCGCTGTGGTGCCAGTCCTCGATGTCGAAAGAGAACGCGGCGAGGTGCGGAAAGCTCTTCATCACGGCTTTCGCAGGTAGACCCGGAAGCCGTCCGCGGCGTACACGCGCTCGAAGCCGGTGCTGTCGGCATCCAACGCGGCCCACGGCGCCGCTCCCACGTGGTCGCGCTCGCGGTAGAGCACGTAGGCCGGCGCGCCGAGCGAGTCCAGGTGCGCCGCGTCGGCCGCAAGGTCCGCGACCGGCCCGTAGAGGTCTGCGGCCACCTCGCGCCGGCGGGCGAGCGCGTCCGCCGGGAACGCGGCGCGCGCCGCGCCGTGCGGAGTTCCGGCGAGCAGCCGTCGTCGTCCCTCGACAAGCAGGACGTCCCGCGAGTGGTCATCCACGAACACCGCGCGAACGGGCGTCGCCGTGCGCAACCACTCGTAGAGCGCCCGCTCGCCGGGCTCGCGGTGCGTCTCCGCCGCCGTGAGACCGGAGTCATCCAGCAGATAGCCGCGCCAGAGCAACGCAGCAGGCAACACGAACACGAACACTGTGAGCGCGGCAGCGCCGGCACGACCCAGCCGGTGCCGCCAAGCGGTGAGCAGAACCGGCAGCCCCGCCCCTCCCAGCACGGCGAGCGGGGCGAAGACCTGCCACACGAACTTGCTCTCGTTCGATTCCGGGAGGTGCACACCCAGCGCGAAAACCAGCATGGCGGCAGCCCACGCGACGAGCCACGTTCCTGCGACGCGTTGCTCCAGGAATACGCGGCGGATCCCGGGCCATGCCGCCATCGCCGTCACGCCGCACGCCGTCGCGAGCGTCCATGGCATGGGCCAGTCCAACTGAATGTAGCGGTGAGGCAGGCCCGAGCGTGACTGATCCCAGCCGCTCGCGATCGAGAGGAAGTACGGCCACGCCAGGGCAAGGCCCGCGATCAGCGCGGCCGCGAGTGCTACCGCGCGGCGAAGCTGCTGCCCATTCGACGCGCGCAGCGCCAACAGCGCCAGCACGCCGCACGCGGCCACCCCGACTGGGATCGACGACAGCCCCACGACGCTGTGGAACAGCATCATGCCGGCGGCCGACGCCCCTGCGATCACGAGCCAGCGCCACGCGGCCGGTCCCGGGTCGTGCCTCGGCTCGCGCGGGTCGGCGAGCCACCGGGATCCCGCCCACAGCATGACGAGCATGAGGAGATAGGCGTAGCCGAGCGCGGTGCCGATCATGAACTTGTCCCACGAGTTCACCATCCAGGCGAACGGTGCCGAGAGCTGGTGCATGACTTCGACGCGATCCCAGTGAGATTGCGTCAGGATGCGGTCCACCTCAGCCACACCGCGCACCTCGCCGCGCAGCGTGCGCAGCAGCCACAGCGGCCACAGCGCCAGCGCGCCGGCATTGAGACCCGTGAGCAACAGCGGCAGTGCGGCCCGTGACGCAGCTCGCTCGCGCCACACGCTCCACGCCAGCTGCCAGCCGAGTCCGACCTGCACGCCCATCCAGCACACGTTCGCCACCGCCATGTTCGTGAACGGCGCCGGCTCGGGGCGCAGCGCGCCGGAGAGCGCGATGAACAGGTTGTAGAACCACACGTAATTGAGCGGCAGGCCTGCGAACCGCGGGTCCTGAGGCGGGATGCCACGTTCGGCGATCTCCCACACGATGCCGGCGTGAATCCAGGTGTCGCTGCGCACGCGGACCCAATCGGAACTTGCCAGCGGAATCGCCACGAACGCCATCGCGGCGATCATCCAGCCCCACGCATGACGATCGCCGGGCGCGTCCGCGGCCGCGGGCGCGGCGCCGGCCACCGCTCGTGCCTCGCCGCCCGCGAACAGCAACCAGCCGGCCATCGCCACGAGCCGGGCGGAGGCCTGAAGCGACTGGCCCGTATGAAGCAGTGCCCAGCCCGCGACGGAGGCGGCGAGGGGCGAGAGCGCAACGCCCAGCGTCCAGCGCGTCGCGGGTGGCGCGCCAGGCAGGAGCAGTCGGACCAGTGCCAACCCTGGGAATACGCCAAGCCACGCGAACGAGGCCACGTCCCCGACCGGACCGCGCACGAACAGCCCCACCAGTCCGAGCGCGAACGTGCCGGCCACGACCCAGACGCCGGGGGCGAGCCTCATCGACGCGGGTCCATTTCCGCCGCGGCGGGATCCGCCCACACTCGCCCCAGGCGCGGGAACGCGGTCGCCAGCGCCAACGCCGCCAGCACCACCATCTGGGGCACCACAGGGATGCGATAGCGCGCCTGCGTGAAGAAGAACGCGTAGAACGCCGCGGTGGTGATCACGACCGCGCCGAGCAGCAGCCGGCCCGAGAGCGGCGCTTTCGCGCGCAACAGCCCAAAAAGTGATGTCGGCAGGAGCAAGAGGAACCAGGCGGCACCCACCCACAGGATCCAGGGCTGGTTGAACCGGTTTTTCGAGGTGACCCGGTCGGGGAGCGGCTTGAAGAAGTGGAGGAACTCCAGCACGTAGTCGTGGACGTACGCCCCCGGCCGGGCGCGGAGCAGGCGCGCTTCGCGCGCGACGAAGGCGACGGGCGGCAGTGCGACGAACCGCTCACTCGGCGGCGTCCGGATCCAGCGCGGGCGCGAAATGACCGTGTCAGTGCGCGCGAAGTAGAGAACGGCCTGGGCCTTGCCCATGAACACGCGAGCGCCGCCACGGGCGCGAAGCCCACTTGCGTAGGGCACCGCGATCGCGAGCCCGGTGACCAGCGTGACTGCGAGCGCGCGCCGGAGCGGGCCCGGGTGGCGGCGGGCCTGTGCCAGCAGCCACGTGCCGATCGCCAGCGCTGGGGCCAGGATGACCATGTCGGTGAGCCACGCGAGCACGAGCAGCATGCCAAGCGTGACGCCCCGGACCGTCGTCGGGCGGTCGGCCAGTTCCCACGCGAGCAGCGTGGCCGCGAGGAGCAGCGTGGAGTAGAGCAGCGTGGGGTACAGCAGCCCCGCGGCGAACACGACCGTGGGCGTGAACGCGATCAGCGGCGCCGCGAACGCGCCGGCCGCGGGACCGCCGATGCGGTTCGCGAGCCGAACGACGAGCCGCATCTGCACGAACGCGAGAACGAGCTGGATCAAGCGCGCGGCGATGAAGTTCTCCTCGCCGCCCAGCCAGAACGATATCGCCAGCAGCAGCGGATAGAGCGGTGCGCGCGGGCTCGATTCGCCGAGCCCCTGGCCGTGCAGGATGCGCAACGCGACCTGCTCGTACTCCGCCGTGTCCCCAAAGTAATACTCGTTCCCGAGCGTCAGGACGTGGATCAGGCGCACGAGCATGCCGAGCGCCAACCAGCCGCTCGGCGACAGCAACAGCCGCCACCACGGCGAGCGACGCTCCATCATCGGACGTCCTCTCGGCTCGGAGACCGGTGGGCGCCGATCAGGTTTGACGCCACGAAGCCCAGCAGCGCCGGAACGAGCGTCAGGACCGTGAAGATGAGCAGCGAGTACGCCGCACCGGTCGCGGCTCCGGCCCCGAACTGCTCGAACAGCGCAGCACTCACCTGCTCACGTAGCCCCAGCCCGCCGAGTGCCACCGGGAGGTTCCCGAGCAGGGCGATCAAGGGCTGGCCCACGACGAGTCGCGCCGAGGCATGCGGCGCCACGTCTCGGAGCAAGAGCCAGCCCACCGCGTACATGAATACGTAGAAGAAGCAGCCCCACAGGATGCCGGCGCCGCTGAAGGCTCGCCGCAGCAACCCTCCCGAGTGTGCGCTCCAGCGGCCGAGCGGCCGTGCGAGCAGCGGGATCGCGCGCGCGAGAGCATGCGCCGCCGGCGGGCTTGCGAGCAGCGCGATGCCAGCGACCGTGCCAAGCACGAGCCCCAGGTAGGCGAAGAACAGCGGCCCGCGCCACGCGGGCACCCACAGGAACGCGGGCACGCACAGGAGTTCGAGCAGGAGTACGTCCACGACGCGATCCCACACCACCGACGGGAGTGTGTCCGAGCGCGGTGCGCCCACGTGGAGGATGCGCGCGAACTCCCCGATGCGCCCGGGCGTGGCGAGCCCGTAGAACGTGCCCACGAGCGTGAGTCGATAGCTGGCGAGCGGCGTGATCGGCACACCGCTTCGCTCCAGCAGAAGTGCCCAGCGCCTCGCACGGCCCCAGTACCCGATGAGCGCGAGCACCACGCACGCCACGAACGTCCCCGGCCGCACGCGGCCAAGCGCGGACGCGGCCTCCGCGAGCTGGACCTTTCGTGCCAGCGCGACGAGCAGCAAGACCGACACCGCGAACTGGAGCAGGATGGCGAGTGAGGGCCGGCTCACGGGGTTCGGCGCCGATGCGGCCGTCCGAGCACCTGGATCCACGGCACCGGCATGCGGATCCCAACGATGTCGAGCCGTTCGCGAAGGAATGCGATCAGCGTGGCGCGGCTCCAGTGCTGGACGTGTCCGGGCGTGTTTCCGAGCGCGGGCCAGTAGCGGCCGCGGAGCACGTTCAGCACGCGCCACAGCGGCTCGCGCGGCACGCTGACGAGCACATGGCCGGCGGCCGCGCGGTACAGGGCATCGAGCGCGCGGGCCGGTTCGGCGAGGTGCTCGAGCACCTCGCACGCCACGACCAGTTCCCACGGGCCGCTGCCGCCGGCGTCGTAGACGGACATCACCCGGAACTCGGGCCCGCGGTGGAACTCGCGCGCTTTCGCGAGAATCGTCGCCGAGCGATCCGTGCCGACGACGCGCGCGCTCGGGAAGCGCTGCGCCAACTTCGCAGTCACTTGGCCCTCGCCGCATCCCACTTCCAGCACGGTGTGCGGCGGCGGAATCTGACCCAGGAGCTCGAACAGGCCGCGATAAAATCCGGCCATGAGACCGCGCACGATGGGATTCCGCGAGCCGTACTTGTCGAACACGTTGCCGGCGCGGGGCTCCTCATCCAGGACTCGCGCGGCCCTCACGGCGCCTCCCCGGGCTTGTGACCGGACTCGAGCTGCTGCTTGCGCGTGTTCACGACGATCTCCTCGAGCAGCCGCCGGTTCATCGCGGACAGGTCCGCGAGCACCCCGAGCGACACGAACAGCGTGCCCATCACGGCCAGCACACCGGCCACCACGAGCGACTGCACGTGGCCGGTCTGGCCCGAGGTCGTGAAGAACAGCACCAGGAAGCGCAGGAACAGCACGACCGAGGCCGCCATGAACAGCCCCGCCAGGGCCAGGAAGAAGCGCAGTGGGCGGTAGAGCAGGTAGACGCGCGCCATGGTGCCGAGCGAGCGCGTGATGTACGAGCCCATGCCGCTGAACAGCCGGGATTCGCGCAGCTTGCCATTCACGCGGATGGGAACGTGCGAGATCGTGATGTTCTTCTGACTCGCTTGAATGAGCGTCTCGAGTGTGTAGGTGAAACTCGTGAGCACGGTGAGCCGGAGCGCCGTCTCGCGGCTGTAGGCGCGAAACCCGGAGGTGGCGTCCGGCACGTCGGTGTTCGAGAGCGCACGCACGACGCCGCTCCCGAGCCGCTGCAAGAGCTTCTTGAGCGGTGAGAAATGCGCGATGGCGTCGATCGGCCGGCTGCCCACCACCATGTCCGCTCGACGCGCGAGGATGGGTTCTACGAGCCTGGCGATATCCGCACCGACGTACTGGTTGTCCGCGTCAGTGTTTACGATGACGTCGGCGCCCATCGCGAGTGCCTCGCGCAGTCCCGTGTCGAACGCGTGCGCGAGGCCGCGCCGGGCGGGGAACCGCCGCACACGCTGGACGCCGTTCGCCCGCGCCACCTCGCTCGTGCGGTCGGTGCTGCCGTCGTCGATCACGAGCACCTCGATGCAGTCGATGCCCGGCAGCTGCTTCGGCAGGTCCGCGAGCGTCACCGGAAGGGACGCTTCCTCGTTCAAGCACGGGATCTGGATGACGAGCTTCATGCGCCGGCGCGCTCCGGTTCGGGGGGGGATGCGGGATGATGCCCGTTCGAGCCGGGCCAGGCCAACCTCATGCCGCCCCCGCGACGACGCGGGGCGGAATGCGCCAGGCCTCGGGCCGCGCGCCGTCGCCGTCCACCCACGCCTGGTGCCACCACTCGAGCGTGAGCAGCGTCCACAGCTCGCGCGCGCGGTCGCGCCTCCCCATGACATGGTCGTCCACGGCGGCGCGAACGGCGTCCGCGTCGAACCAGCCCCGCTGCAGGCAGCGCGCAGACAGCAGCGTGTCGGCGAGCAGCGGCCGCAACGGACCGCGGAACCACGGGGAAAGCGGTACGGTGAACCCCACCTTCGGCCGATCCACGATCTCTCGCGGCAGGAGCTTTCGCGCGAGTCGCTTGAGCAGCACCTTGCCCTCGAGGCCGCGCAGCTTGTGCTCCGGACCGAGCCGCATGGCCCACTGGATGAGCGGAAGATCGAGCAGTGGAACGCGCGCCTCGACAGATGCCGCCATGCTCATCTTGTCCATCTTGACGAGCAGGTCGTCGGCCAGCCACACGCGCAGATCCACGTCGAGCATGCGGTCGAGCCCGGAGCGGGCCGCGCTGTCCGCGAGCGCGTCGCGGAACGGCGTCACGCCGGCCGCCGTGTGCGCCAGCAGGTCGCCGCCGAGCAGCCGGTCGCGCTCGCGTCCGACGAAGCCCGCGAACCACGCGGCGAGCCGCTCGGGCTCGTCGCGGAAGCGCCCGCTCCGGCCCACGACCTGGAGCTTGCGGAACCGGAACGGCAGCCGGTCCATGACGCCGGACAGGAACGTGTCCCGCAGCGGGACCGGCAGCGCCGCGAGCCGGCGCGCCCACGGCTCGACGGCGTACTTGGGATAGCCGGCGAACAGCTCGTCGCCACCCTCGCCCGTGAGCACGACCGTGACCGTCTCGCGCGCGAGCCGCGACACCATGTAGGTGGGGATCGCCGCCGGCTCGCTCATCGGTTCGTCCTGGTGCCAGACGAGTGATGGCAGCTCGCGCAGCAGGTCCGAAGCGCCCACCGTGATCTCGCGATGCTCGGTGCCACAGTGCTCGGCGACGCGACGCGCGAACGGCAGCTCGCTGTAGGGGCCGGGCGCGTCGAACCCGACCGAGAACGTCTGCACCGGACGGTTCACGAGGCGGCTCATGAGCGCCACGACGAGGCTCGAATCCACGCCGCCTGAGAGCAGCGCCCCGAGCGGCACCTCGCTCATCAGGTGGCTCTTCACCGAGGCCGTGAGGCGCCGTTCGACCTCGGCCAGCGCCACCTCGGGCGCCAGCGGCTGTTTCGGTTCGTACGTCGGGCGCCACCAGCGCTCGAGCTTCGCCTCGCCGCCCTCGAGCGTGAGCGAGTGCGCCGCGGGCAGCTTGTGGATGCCCGCAAACAGCGTGCGCGGCGCGGCGGCGTAGCGGAGCGTCAGGTGCTGCACGACGCCTTCCAGGTCCGCCCGGCGCTCCACGCCAGGGAACGCGAACAGCGCCTTGACCTCGGACGCGCACAC
>JAHFBW010000250.1 GCA_023249845.1 Candidatus Eiseniibacteriota bacterium | reverse complement strand
AGACGCCGCGTTGCTCTTGATGATTCGCAAGCACCATCCGCAGTTCCGCCGCGCGCTCGTGACCCACCCGGACGCCTGGAGGGGGAAGCGGTCGAGCCGTGACGCCTACCTCGTGAGCTACCTGCGCCGCCAGGGCATGACGCCGGCCGGCATCGTGGCCGCGATGTGCGCCCTTCCGTTGACGAAGGCCGCCGAGCGCGGGCCGGCCTACGCCTGGGCTCTCGTCGAGGCGCAGGCCAAGCCGCGCGAGGGTGAAGTGCGGCTCGCCGGGCAGCGCCTCGGCGTGATGGAGTCGAAGGCCATGCGCGCCGCGTGCTCGTGGGCGCCGTGGGCTGTCCGCGTCCCGCCCCCGCAGCACTACGGGGAGCACGAGAACCCCTGGTGGCGTGCCTCGGTCCAGGCGCGCCTCGACAGCGCGCGCAGCGGGCTCGACGGGATCATGCTCGCGCACCTCGTCGACCGCTACTACCGTGGCCCGATCAAGCGGCGGATGTTCTACGCCTCCCAGCGTGGGCTC
The DNA here is from genome assembly GCA_023249845.1 of Candidatus Eiseniibacteriota bacterium. Taxonomy (GTDB): domain Bacteria; phylum Eisenbacteria; class RBG-16-71-46; order RBG-16-71-46; family RBG-16-71-46; genus JAIOPA01. Next base: position 4,735 of record JAHFBW010000250.1, on the reverse strand, counting down.
GGCTCCCTCCTCGGGTACCCCGCGCGCACCGTCGGTGCGGTCGCGCGGCGGCTCGCCGAGAGGTTCCCGGACGTGCTCCGCGTCGTGCCTGGAGTAAGTCATCCTGTGCTGCGAATCGCGAATGGCTACTACGTGCCGGAGCGCGGGCACCTGGATGCGTTGTCATGGTACGTGGCACCTGGACGGTCGTCCCAAGGTATGCCATACTCCCACGGTGATCGCACATCTCATGGGCACAGCGGCGTTGAGCCTGCCGACGTTGGGAACGGCGGCTGACGCCATCCGTTCGTCCCTGACGCTGCGGTGTTCCGCGGGCGACCCTGACGACCCGAACTCGTGGGTGTCCTACTTCATCGACCATCGAGATGGATGGCTCCACGTTCCGCGCGGATGGGCGCTCGGACAGCCTTGGCTCATGAGCGGCGTGCAGTGGAACGACCAGCGCAGCGACGGCATGCCGCTCCCGCCGGGGACGCGCGCTCACGTCGCCTTCGGTGTGGCCCCGCATCCGCCTGGGCAACTGAACTTCATCGAGTCGATCGTTGCGGGCTGCCGCTCGAACGGTCACGGCGGGCTCGCGCTCGCTCCGACGCGCTCTGGCAAGACGCTCTGCTCGTTGGAGGCCGCGTGTCGGCTCGGGCGCTCGACTCTCATCCTAGTCGACAACGTGGAACTGATGCTCCAGTGGGCCGAGGAGGTGCGGAAGCACTTGCGCGTGGGCTGCGGGATCATCCGGCAGGACGACTTCGACATCTCACAGCCGTTCACGGTCGCAACGGTGCAGACCCTCATGCACCGCCAGCTACCGGAGGAGGTTCGCCGGAGGTGGGGCACCGTCATCGTCGACGAGTGCAACGTGGTTCCGTGCATGTCGCTGTGGACGCTCCTCCCGCGCCTCTACAACAGGTACCTGATCGGCCTGACCGCGACCCCGGATCGCAAGGACGGTCTCGGGGAAGCCATCCGCTGGATCATCGGGCCTGTGCTCGCGCACCTGGAGCGCCGCATGGAGGCGGATGTTCACTGGCTCGCGCTGCCGTGGACGGCCGACAAGGCGATGAAGTCCTCTCCCAGCCCGGTCGAGGTGGACGGGATCGTCATGGGCGACCAGGGCCGCATCAACCGGCTCGCTGCCGCCGCCGTGAGCGGGCTCCGGTCCGGTCGTCGCGTGTTGATGATGGCTACTCTCGTCGAGCACTGCGAGAAGCTCGCCGAGGCCGTCAACGCGCTCGGCGCGGCGACGGACCTCTTCGTCGGGAGCGCGTCGAAGGCTGCGCTCTCGGCGCCCGTCACCATCGCCACCTACAAGAAGGCGGCGAAGGGTCTCAGCTTCGAGCCGCCGCACACCCTGTTCATCCCAGCCGGCCCGGTCTCAGACATCCGCCAGGCGGTGGGTCGCGCCCTTCAGCCCCAGGTTCCCCACCGCACGATGATTCTTCATCCGGTCGACATGACCAGCGTGCTGCGCAAGTGGGCGAACAACTGCGCGACCTACTACGCGCGCTGCGGATTCCCGTTCCGCAACTCGATGCCTGAGAGGTGGGTCGCATGAACGACGCGAAGCGGACGCAGGAGCAGGAGTACCAGCGCACCTACTACCAGGAGCATCGCGACGACCGATCGCGCGCGGGGCGCGAGCGGTGGCGCGATGACCCCGTGTACCGCGCGAACGAGCAGGAGCGCGCGAGGCGCCGGCGAGGCGAGCTTCGAGCCAAGCGGGCTGGCCTGCGCTTCGAGCAGATGGTCTCGGCGAAGCAGGCCGTCGCAGGGCCGACCCGCCCGCCGCGCTTCGTCATGCTGCGCGGCAAGCCTGTGCAGGTGTGGACGAGCGGGAGCCTTGGGCGTGAGGTGGGCCGCTCGCCGCGAGCCATTCGTGGATGGCTCCGCGACGGCGTGCTCCCCGGCGCGACTGCCTACATCGGCGAGGCAGCGTTCTTCGAGCGTGACTTCTGCGCGGCGGTGTGGCGCGCCTGCCAGCGCATCTACTACCTGGACGGACGTGGTGACAAGCAGGTGCTCAAGCGCATCATCCGTGAGGAGCTTGCGGCCGGTCAGGTGTCGTACGTTCCGCCGAACGGTGACAACGAGCGCGACCGCTACGTGGCATCGGCTGTCGCGGTGGGTTAGAGCAGCAACGGAGAGTACGGAGAGCATGGCAAAGAAGCTGTTGAAGAAGAAGCTCATCGCGCGTCGTGGAGCGGCGCGCGTGTCAGTGCGGGATGTGCAGGAGGACGTGCAGGAGGAGCCGCCCGAGGCCGAGGAGAGCGCGCCCGCAGACGAGGGCGAACAGGCACAGGAGGGCGAGGCCCCCGAGGAGGAGTGCGCCGAGGACGACTCCGACGAGGACGACTCCGACGAACCCGGCAGCGAAGAGGTGGCCCTGGAGACGGCGGATCCCTTCGACCTCGCGGGATCGCCCGCGGCCGGCGAGGCGCGCATCCACGAAATCGGCGCGGCCCTCGGTCGTGTGTGGGGCACCCACACGGCGATGCCGATGTCCGTGGCGCCGGTGGTCAACATCCAGCGCATGCCCATCGGCATCCTGGAGTTCGACTTCAGGACCGGCGGCGGCATCGTCATCGGACGGTGCAACCGGCTCAAGGGGAAGAAGGACACCCTCAAGAGCACGATGTGCTTGCGTGCGCTCCGGGCTGCGCAGCGCACCTGTCGGCACTGCAAGTTCTTCATCGTGTCCGACCCCGAGACGGGACGGAAGAACTGTCGGTGCCCGGCCATTCGCTACTGGATCGCCCACGAAAAGGAGTATGCCTGGCTCCCTGCCGAAGCCGCCATCCGCCTGTTCTACGGGCCGCTCCCCGAGGGCTCCGTCGTCGACGGCGACGGCAACGCCTCGCTGATGTGCGACCCGCCCCCGCACCTCGCGGGCCAGAAGGGCCCGGGCGGGAAGGTGTTCAAGCGCAGGGCCATCTCCTTCGCGCAGATGAAGCGATGCGAGCCCATGCGCTGCGCCTACGTCGACACTGAGCGCACGATCGACGCAGCATGGGCGCAGAAGAACGGCGTGAACCCGAAGCTCGTGCTGCTCGTCGGCGCGAAGTGGGCCGAGCAGACCCTCGAATCGGTCGAGCGGATCATGCTCACGCGCGAGTTCGACTTCATCGTAATCGACTCGACCTCGATGATGGAGACGCGCGAGATGCTGGAGGACCGCCAGGCGGGCGACCGCGGTACGCCGGCGGGCAAGCAGCGCATCATGGGCGACTTCATCAAGCGCGTGCAGGCTCTCCAGGCCGAAGAGGGCCTCGCCGGGCGCTACGCTCCGACGCTGCTCACGACCTCGCACCTCACGCAGAAGGGCATCGGCGGTTACGGCCAGCATGCGTACCTCGGGGCCACCGACGGGTTCACCGTCGAGCACGGCATCGCCATGGACATTCTGATGAAGGCCGACCGCTTCATCTTCAACGAGGGCAAGACGCTGGCCCTCTACGGCCAGTTCACCTTCACGATCGACAAGAACCACTGCGGCGGCATGGGGTCGACCAAGACCTCCGGCGCGATCAAGTTCTGGCTCATCGACACACCGAAGCACCCCGTCGGCGACTCGAACGACCTGGAGACCGTGATCGCCTACGCGCGCCAGTTCGGCAACGGGTTCATCTCGGAGGGCAAGGGCGCGACGGCCAAGCTGATCCTCCACTCGCCCCACCTCTCGGGCGAGCGGAAGCCGTTCGCGTCCATCGTCCGGTGCAAGGACTTCCTCAAGGAGAACGAGGGCATCTACGACGACCTCCGCGCGCGCGTGCTCGCGAAGCTCATCGCGGATCGCGCGACGCTTTCGGTCGTCGAGGGGGCCGAGCCCGAGGGCGTCCCCGTCGCCGGTGAGGCGTAGCTATGAGCGCAGACGCGGCATTCGATGCCTGGATGGCAGCGCCGGTGCAGGTGGTGCTGGGCGGGCGCGGCGGGTTCTCGAAGCGTGAGTGTCTTAGGGTGCTGCGCGAGGCATTCCTCGCGGGTCACGCACGGGGAAAGGCCGAAGAGGCGAAGGAGCACGGCGCGAGCTTCGACCTGCGCTGGAACGCCGACCAGCGCGCCATCAAGCTGTGGCAGGAGGCGACCGGCCGCACGCTCGTGTGGCCTGACCACGCAGACCTGTGCGTGTGGCTCCTCGGCGAACTCGACAAGTCCCGCGAGAAGGAGGCCCGATGATCTTCGAGAACACCGAGGCCCCGCACTACGGGCGCGCGGCGTACCTCGGGACGGTCACCGAGGCCGACCTCCGCTCGCGAGCGATGTTCCACTTCACGAGCCTGCGCGACTGGCGCTTCCCGTCCAAGGCCGCGGTGCGTGCCTACGACGCGCGACCCAAGCCGGCGACCATGGAGGAGTGGCACGCCATGGAGGCCGCGATGACCTCCATCCCGGACATCCCCATGACGCTGTCCTCGTCCAGCTTCAAGACGTTCGCGTGGTGCGATGTCTGCCGCGAGTTGTCCAGCGGCATCGTGAGCCGCTACCCGGACAACGACGAGCCCCCGGTGCGGATGTGCTACTCGTGCCACGGCGCGTGCAAGCCGCAAGAAGCGAGGGGCTGATGCAGACCTACCCGCGCGTGCTCGTGGAGACCCCGGGCAAGTTCGTCTGGTTCATCGAGGACGACGGCGCGCTGCACAGGTCTCACCTCAACAGCAGGGAGGCAGAATGATGCGCTCCCTGTACTGGGCTGTGCGTGGATGGCTGGGGCGTCGCAACATCTACTACACCTGCGTCCGCA
>JAHFBW010000249.1 GCA_023249845.1 Candidatus Eiseniibacteriota bacterium | reverse complement strand
CCCACTCGTGGCGCTGCTCTCCGCGCACCAATCCATCGGCGTGCCGGGCCCGGTCAAGATGTTCGGCACGCCCGAGCAGAAGCAGCGCTTCCTGCCACGCCTCGCGAAGGGCGCCATCTCAGCGTTCGCGCTCACCGAGATGGAGGTGGGCTCGGACCCGGCACGCATGACGACGACCGCGACGCCCACGTCCGACGGCACCGGCTGGATCCTGAACGGCGAGAAGCTGTGGATCACGAACGGCACCGTGGCCGAACTCATGGTGGTGATGGCGCGCACGCCCGGGAAGGACGGCAAGCCCGGCCCGATCACCGCGTTCATCGTCGAGACGAGCTGGCCCGGCGTCGAGGTGCCGCACCGCCTCGAGTTCATGGGCATCCGTGGCATCGAGAACGGCGTCATCCGGTTCACGAACGTGCGGGTGCCGCGCGAGAACCTGCTGTGGGGCGAGTGCAAGGGCTTGAAGCTGGCGCTCATCACGCTCAACACCGGCCGGCTCACGCTGCCCGCCACCATGGCGGCGCTCGGCAAGTGGTGCCTCGGCATCTGCCGGCAGTGGGCGAACGAGCGCGCGCAGTGGGGCAAGCCGGTGGGCCGCCACGAGGCGGTGGCGCACATGCTGGCCAAGATGGCGGCCGACACGTACGCGATGGAGGCAGTGGCCGACCTGGGCTGCCTGCTCGCAGACCGCGGCAAGAGCGACATCCGGCTCGAGGCCGCGATCGGCAAGCTGTGGAACACGGACATCGGCTGGGCGCTGTGCGACGACGCGATGCAGATCCGCGGCGGGCGCGGCTACGAGACCGCGCCGAGCCTCGCCTCGCGCGGCGAGGCGCCGATCGCGCTCGAGCGCGCGCTGCGCGACGTGCGTATCAACCGCATCTTCGAGGGATCCAACCAGGTCATGCGCCTGTTCATCGCGCGCGAGGCGCTCGACCTGCACCTGCGAGTCGCGGGCGACGTCGTCATGCCGGGAGTGCCGATGAGCAAGCGGCTCTCCGGAGCGGTGCGCGCCGGGATCTTCTACGCGCGCTGGTACCCGAGCCGGTGGTTGGGTTGGGGGCACTGGCCGCAGTACACCTCGTTCGGTCCGCTCGCGGGCCACTTGCAGTGGATCGAGCGTACGTCCCGGCGGCTCGCGCGCCAGCTCTTCCATCTCATGGTGCTGAATGGCCCGGCGCTCGAACGCAAACAGGGGCTGTTGTTCCGCGCCGTGGACGTGGGCGCCGAGCTGTTCGCCATGTCGGCCACGATCGTGCGCGCGCAACGCGACGTGAAGCGCGGCGTCGGCGGTCGCACATCGTACGAACTCGCCGACACGTTCTGTCTCGCCTCGCGGCGGAGGGCGGAGGCGCTGTTCGCTGGCATCGGCTCCAACGATGACGCGGCGAACTATGCCGCCGCTCGCGCCATGCTCGAGGGACGCTACACATGGCTCGAGCAAGGTGTCGTGCACGCGCCGGTGGTGGGCCCCGACGTCGCGGAGCACGGACAGAGCGCCGCCGCGGGGCACTAGCCGGGATTATTCATGAGCCCGTGGCCTGCGCGGGCCGGCTGCCCATGAATCGCTGCGTTGAAGGCTTGGCCCGCTCCTGCGACGTGTCACCGACACGACTCCGTCGCGGGCCAAGCCTTCGCCTTGCGCTTCACGGACATCCGTCCCTCTCGATTCACGGTTCATGCATGAATGATCCCGGCCAGCGCGGACGCGCGCGACGTCGCATCCGGCGTTGACGAAATCGTGTCACGGCGTTGACGCTGCCGCTTGGCACCGCTAGATTGCGGACTTCCTCACGATCGGTCGGACCTTCCTCCACGGAGACCCGCAATCGTGTCGCCGGTTCCGCCGGAACTCCTCGGTTCATCCCGCGCCGTGACGCGGTGGGTGGGGACGACTGCGCGGGGTGGAGCGTGAGCCGTACCGTCGCCATCTTAGGCGCCACCGGCCTGGTCGGCCGCACGACGCTCGCGATCCTCGAGCAGCGTGCGTTCCCGCTGGACGAGCTGCGGCTGCTCGCGAGCGACCGGTCCGCTTCGCGCGCGCTCCGCTTCCGCGGCCGCGACGTCCCCGTGCAGGCGGTTTCGGAACGCGCGTTCGACGGGGTCTGGCTGGCGCTGTTCGCCACGTCAGCCGAGCTGTCTCGCGAGTGGGCGCCCGCGGCGCGTGCGGCGGGCAGCATCGTCGTCGACTACTCGAGTGCGTTCCGCATGCATCCAGATGTGCCGCTCGTCGTGCCCGAGGTGAATGGCGCCCTGCTCGAGGGGCGACCCGGCCTGATCGCGAACGGCAATTGCGTCGCGATCCCGCTCGTCGTGACGCTGGCGCCGCTGGCACGTCTCGGGCGCATGGAGAAGGTCGTGCTCGCGAGCTACCAATCGGTCTCGGGTGCGGGACAGGAGTCACTTGACGAGCTCGAGCGCGGCGTCCGCGGCGGGTTGGACGGCATGCCGCCGCCGCGAGCGGACGGCCGCGTGCCGTTCGCGTTCAACGTCCTGCCGCACATCGATCGATTCGATGCCGAAGGCTGGACGGGCGAGGAGCGGAAGATCGTGGCCGAGACCCGGCGCATGCTGGACCGCCCGGACCTCGCAGTGACGCCCACCGCGGTGCGCGTGCCGGTGCGCGTGGGGCACTCGGCCGCTGTCACGGTCATGTTCGATCGCGCGGTGGATCCCGTGGCGGCGCGCGCGGTGTGGCAGGCGGCACCCGGCGTGCGCGTCGTGGACGAGCCCGCGGCCGAGCGCTACCCGACGCCGCTCGCGGCGGCGGGGGAGGACGACGTGCTCGTCGGGCGAGCGCGCCGCGACCCGTTCGACGAGCGTTCTCTGGTCTACTTCTTCTCGTCCGACAATCTACGCAAGGGCGCGGCCCTGAACGCCGTGCAGATCGCGGAGCGCCTCGCCGGCATCACGGCCGGGACGTGTTGAAGGCCACACGCACGATCCGCATCACGGTGGCATACGATGGCACCGGGTTCCATGGCTGGCAGCGCCAGCCGGGCCATCGCACGGTGCAGGGTGAACTGGAGGCGGCGCTGGGACGCGTGCTCGAGGACGACACGGTGACGGTGGTGGGCGCGGGTCGCACCGACGCCGGCGTGCACGCGCGCGGGCAGGTGGCGTCGTTCTCCCACGCCACGACGCTGCCGGCGAGAGCGTTCCCGCCGCTCGTCAATCGCGAGCTGCCGCGCGACATGCGCGTTTCGGCCGCCCTGGAGCGCCCGGATGGCTTCCATGCGCGCCACTCCGCGATCGCACGCCGCTATGAGTACCGGCTGCTCGCCCAACCCGACCTGCTGCGAGAGCGCTATGCGTGGGCGCCCGGCCGGCTGCCCCCGCTCGCGGCATTGCAGTCGTCGTCGGAACCGCTGCTGGGGACGCACGACTGTTCCGCGTTCCAGGCGGTGGGCAGTTCGCCAGCGGATCCCGTGTGCCATGTGCTGCACGCCCGCTGGTCGGCGTGGGAGGGCGGGGCCGCGTTCGACGTCATGGCCGACCATTTTCTCTATCATATGGTGAGGAATCTGGTCGGCACCGCGCTCGCCGCGGCCAGTACGCCGGATCCCTGCGCCGCCATGCGCACGGTGCTCGCCTCGCGTCACCGCTCGCGCGGCGGGGTCACCGCGCCGCCCGAGGGACTCTCGCTCGAGCAGGTGTGCTACGAGGGTGAGGTGGTGGGATGAAGCGCGCGTGGACCATCGTGGTGTTCGTCGTCGGCGTGGCGCTCGGCGTCGCCGCCACGAGCGGTGCCCAGCGCGGCGGATCGCGAGGCGGACCGGTGCGCGTGGACCCGGACCGGCTCTCTCGCACGCGCCGTACCGCCATCGTCACCGCGGCGGCGCGCGTGAGCCCGGCCGTGGTCACGGTGAGCGTGGTGACGACGCGCGTGGTGCGCGCCGATCCGTTCGGCCTGCCGTTTCGCGACGAGTTCTTCGAGCGCTTCTTCCCGCCGAACGTCTACCGGGAACGCGTGCCGGGGCTGGGTTCGGGCGTCATCGTGGACGCGGCGGGCATCGTCGTCACGAACTCGCATGTGGTGCGGAACGCCGACGAGATCCGCGTCAACCTGCCCGACGGCCGGCACTTCGATGCCAAGCTTCTCGGTGACTCGCCCGTCTACGACCTCGCCGTGCTGCAGATCCCGGCCGAGCGCCTGCCCGTGGCGCCGCTCGGAAACAGCGATTCGCTCGTCGTGGGCGAATGGGCGATCGCGATCGGGAATCCGTTCGGCTACCTGCTCGAGGACCCGCAGCCGACGGTCACCGCGGGAGTCGTGAGCGCGACGCGTCGCGACATCAAGGCCGAGGCGACGCCGTCCGGCATGTACAAGAACATGATCCAGACCGACGCCTCGATCAATCCGGGCAACAGCGGCGGGCCGCTCGTGAACGCGGATGGCGAGGTCATTGGCGTCAATACGTTCATCTTCACGAGCACGGGCGGCTCGATCGGTCTCGGCTTCGCGATCCCCATCAACCTCGCGAAGCGTGTGCTCACCGAGGTGCGTCGTTACGGCCGCGTGCGAATCGCGTGGCCCGGCATGGCGGTGCAGGCCGTGACCGAGGGCGTCGCGCAGCGGCTCGGCTGGGCGGAGGCCGGAGGGCTCGTCGTCTCGGGTGTGGACAAGGGTGGTCCCGCCGACCGCGCCGGCGTGCGGGCGCTGGACCGGATCCGCAAGGTGAACGGCCGCGTCACGAACGACGTCGAGGACGCGCAGAGCAGCATCTACGGCGCGCAGGTCGGCGACCGGCTGACGCTCGAGATCGAGCGCGACGGCAAGCTGCGTACGCTGGCACTGACGCTCGAGGAGGCGCCGCAGCGCTGATGATCGAACGCTACAGTCGACCCGAGATGGCATCGGTGTGGAGCGATGCGCGCCGGCTGGAGTGGTGGCTCCAAGTGGAGCTCGCCGCCACCGCTGCGCGCGAGGAACGAGGAGACGTGCCGGCCGGCACCGGCGAGCGGATTCGGGCTCGGACGCGCCTCGACGTCGCGCGCATGCTCGAGATCGAGGCCGAGGTGCATCACGACGTCATCGCGTTCCTGAGCATGGTCGCCGAAACGGCGGGTGACGACGCGCGTCACCTGCATGTCGGGCTCACCTCCTCGGACCTCGTGGACTCGGCGCTCGCCTGCCAGCTCGAGGAAGCTGGCCGCGTGCTCGTGCAAGAGCTCCAGCGCCTGCGCCGCGCCGCGTGGACGCTCGCCCAGCGCCATCGCCACACGCCCATGGTCGGGCGCTCGCACGGCGTGCACG
>JAHFBW010000026.1 GCA_023249845.1 Candidatus Eiseniibacteriota bacterium | reverse complement strand
CAGTGAGCACGACGCGGCCGCCGGGGCTGCCGCGCCACTTGCCCTAGAGCAGGATCGGCCGCTCGGCCAGCACGTCCGGGAGCGTCGCCGGGCTCACGTCGTAGGCCTCGAAGCCCTCGAACGCCACGCGCACGCCGGTCAAGAGCGGGAATTGTATGTAGCGGCGGAACCGCGCCGCAGTGGCCGGCGCCTGCCCCGCCTCGGTCACCACGAACGGCTCGCCCATGCCGGCGCGCGCGACGCCTTCGATCAAGAAGCGGTTGACGCCGGTGCCGATGCCGAACGCGAACACGTTGGCCTGGTCCAGGTGGTTGCGGATGTACTCGAACACGTCCGACTCGGCCGAGATGTAGCCGTCCGTGACGAGGACGAGGCTGCGCGCGCGTGGCGAGTCGTCGCGCGGCAGTGCCATCGCCCGCTGGAGCGCAGCGAGCAGCTCGGTGCCGCCGCCACCCTGGAGCTGGTCGATCGCCGTCACGGCGGCCTGGACGTTCGCAGCGGTGGCGGGCACGGAGCGCGGCGACCAGAGCGAGGAACCCCCCGCGAACGTGACCACGTTGAAGGAGTCGCTCGGACGGAGGTTCCCGACCAGATCCTGCATTAGGTGCTTCGCGGTCTCCAGCGGATAACCGTTCATCGAGCCCGAGACGTCGAGCACGAAGACGTATTCGCGCGGCGGCACCTGCTCCAGGTCCACGCGGCGGGGTGGCTGTACCATCACGAGGAAGAAGTTCTCGTCTCGACCCCGATGGAGCAGCAGCCCCGACTGGAGCTGGTCGCCATCCAGCCGGTAGCGGAGGATGAAGTCGCGGTCGCCGCCCTGGCGCTCGCCCGGCTCCAGCTCGAACGCCGCCCGCGTCGAGTCACTCCACTGCGCGCGGACCGCGTGCGACGGGCTCGCGAGCTCGCGGATCGGCATCCCGGCCGCGATCGTGCCATGGAGGGCGAGCGAATAGCTCGGCGCCTCGCCCTCGTGGTGGTACGGCGAATGGATCCAGCGCTCGCTCTCGGGCACGGTGCTCGCCGGCGTGCTCGAGTACCGGGGCCCGACGACCGTCGGGTACACGAACTCGTACACGCCCTCGGTGGGCACGATCAACTCGCTGTACTCCAACTCGACGTCGATGCGCTGGCCCGGCATGACGTTCGCGAGTTCCATCGTGAACACGTTCGGACGCTGCTGCTCCAACAGCGCCGCGTTCTTGCCCGCCTGCTTCGCGGCATTGAACTCGCGCCTCGCCTGCTCGCGTTCGCGGATCTTCGCGCGCACGACCTGATCGCCCACCGTCATGCGCAGTCCGTGCACCGCCGCACGCGTGGAGGCCGGGAACACGTAGCGCGCGTGGATCGGCCGCGTGCCGTCGTTCTTGTAGCTCTGTTTCACCGTGACGTGGGCGATGACACCCACGACGTCCACGTGTACGTCCGTGCCCAGCAGCGGCAGGCGATCCGCGCCCTCGTCCCCGCCCTGCACGAAAAAGTACGGCGACAGCGTGCGGTCGGTGGCGCGCTGCGGCTCCTCCGACGCGCGCGCAAGCGCAGGCAGGGTCAGGGCGACGAGCAGGGCGAGACGGCTGACGAGACGTGAGGTGGACATGATCCGCTCCTTTGAGAGGTGTGGAGCGGAGGACTGCAACCGCGGTGCCGCGAGGGCGTGGCGGGCGAGCCGATGCGCGCCAAGGGGTTGCGGGCGCGCTTTGAGCGGCGTGCATGGGCGGCGTGTACGGGCGAACACGGCTTCGTGTCGGGCGGGACACGAGCGGGGCGTGGCAGTGGCCGGAGGACCCTACATGGTGGCGCCGAACCAGCGGCCGACCAGCGTGGTGCACAGCATGGCAACGGCACCCCAGAACATCACGCGTGCCGCACCCCGCAGCAGGGAGGCTCCGCCCATGCGGGCCGCCGCGGCGCCGAGCACGCCGAGCAGGATCACGGACGTGCCGCCGATCACGGCCGCCATGAGCGGAGCCGGCAACAGCGCCGCAAACAGGACGGGCGGCGCGGCGCCCACGGCGAACGAGGCCGCCGAGCTCAACGCCGCTTGGATGGGCCGGGCGCGCGTCACCTCGTGGATGCCCAGCTCGTCACGCGCGTGCGCGCCGAGTGCGTCGTGCGCCATGAGTTCCTCGGTGACCTGCGCCGCCAGCTCCGCGCTCAGGCCGCGCTTGCGGTAGATCTGCGTGAGTTCGGCGCGCTCGGCCTCCGGCTGCGTCTCCAGCTCGTGGCGTTCGCGTGCAAGGTCGGCTTGCTCGGTGTCGGACTGCGAGCTCACCGAGACGTATTCGCCCGCCGCCATCGAGAGCGACCCCGCGACCAGCCCGGCCACGGCAGCGAGCACCACGGCGGCGCGGTTCGGCTCAGCCGCGGCAACACCCACCACAAGGCTGCTCGTGGAGATGAGTCCGTCATTGGCGCCCAACACCGCGGCGCGGAGCCAGCCGATGCGCTCGGTCCGATGTCGCTCGACGTGCACCATGGAGCCTCCCATCGTGTGCACCGAGGGTACATCGGCCGAGGCTCGCCGCGTGCGAGCCCGCCACCTCCACTCCTACGGCAGCGCTCACCGGCGTGGGCGTGCGATCGCGCTGCGCCTCCGAAGCGTTGAGGCGCTGGCCATCGCCGAATCCTTTGAAGACCGAATGATCTGAGCCGCCTCGCTTGCGGGGATTCCCGTCGAAGTTCTCCCGACCACGACGCGGTTCGACATCGAGCACTGAGCATGGCGGTCGCTCGATGTCGAACCGCTCGCCTAACGCTAGTGAAGCGCCAGCAACTTGCACACTCGGGTCTCGTTCTCCGCCACCAACCGGACGAAGTAGATGCCCGCCGGGAGACGTTCCTTTCCTGTGCTCCGAGCGTCCCACGCGATCTTATGCTCACCCGCTGGGTACCAACCCTCGGTGATGATCGCAATGCGGCGACCACTCGGTTCGATCAACTCAAGGCGCACGTCTCGCGCCGAGGGAAGCGCGAAGCCGAACACCGTCCGCCCAGTCATGGGATTGGGAGCCGGAGGCGAGATCGAGAGCTTCGGCGATGACGTGGTCGGCGGGGTGGTTGGCGGATCCACTGCGGTCGTGGCACCGCCGATGAGGAACGCTGAGGGGAGAAGCGCGCCTGCAGTGAGCCGCACCTCGTCGATGGAGCCAACGAAGTAGCAGCATCCAGGCTGGCCTCCGCCGTCGTCATCGGCGCCAACGATCACCGGGTTCGCGTCATACCCGATGGGGCCAGCGAACGGCGTGGATCCCAGAAGCGATCCGTCGAGGTAGACGCGCATCGTGACCCCGTCCCATGTGCCTGCGACGTGATGCCAGGCTCCGGTGCTTGGCGCCGGGCCCGAGGCCGTGTGCCCCGCACCCGACGGCTCGCTAAGAATGAAGTTCAGATTCCCGCCCTTGATCTCGAGCTGGTAGGAATTCGAACAGCAGCCGGCCCCGACCTGCTTCCCGACTATGACCCATGCTCCTGGATCCGCCTTGATCATCGCCTCGATCGTGAGCGCCGCGGACGGCCGCAGTGATGGCGAATCGGGAATCACGAACGCCTGCGGGGGGCCCGCGAGCGAGAGAGAGCCGGTATTCGCCAAGTTGTCCCAGACCGGTACGGTGCTCCAAGGCACGTCGGGCCCAAGCGATGCGCTGTTCCTGAGCAGGCCGTGGTTGTCGAGCCCGGAGTCGTCGTGGACAGTGTCACCCGCGGTCGATTCGAACCGCCAATACCCTCTCGTAAAGGCGTCGCGGTTGGCGGTCGTGATGGACACATCGTCGACGTACCAGCCCGTGGAGTTACCACCGCAGCAGTCGCTCTGAAAATGAAACGCCACGCGGATCGGCCGCCCCAAGTAGGGTGAGAGGTCGGCATGGAATATTTCCCATCCGCTGCCCACACCAGTCAGCGACGGAGTCAGCGCCGCCCAGGACGCGCCGTTGTCGGTCGACACCTCCACGAACCCGCCGTCTCCGCCCGCGAAGGAACGCCATGTATAGCCGATGAGCCAAGCATGACCATCGGCGGAGCGAGGGACAGTCACCGGCGGACTGATCAGCCGCGAGTCCGCGTTCGCCGGATAGTTGCCCCCGAGCACCGTGCCCGCGCACTTCGTCCCCCCGTGCGCCGAGGGTGGACCCGAACTCGGGGTGCCCGCCTCCCACTGCCCGCGCTCGGCCGACCAGCCGCCGATGCCGTCCTCGAACCCCTCCGGCGACCACGCCTCCAGCGGCCCCTCCAGGATCTCCGCATCGTCCACGTACCAGCCCGTGGAGTTACCACCGCAGCAGTCGCTCTGAAAGTGGAACGCCACGCGCACCGTCTGGCCCGCGTACGCCGACAGGTCCTCCAGGTGCCGCGTCCACGCCCCGCCGACACCGGCCATCACCGGCGAGACCGTCGTCCACGTCACGCCGTTGTCGGTCGACACCTCCACGAACCCGCCGTCCCCGCCCGCGAACGAGAACCATTGCCAGAACGACAGCCACAGCTTGCCGCCCGCGGGTGAGGCCGCGAGCGTCAGCGGCGGACTGATCAGCCGCGAGTCCGCGTTCGCCGGATAGTTGCCCCCGAGCACCGTGCCCGCGCACTTCGTCCCCCCGTGCGCCGAGGGTGGACCCGAACTCGGGGTGCCCGCCTCCCACTGCCCGCGCTCGGCCGACCAGCCGCCGATGCCGTCCTCGAACCCCTCCGGCGACCACGCCTCCAGCGGCCCCTCCAGGATCTCCGCATCGTCCACGTACCAGCCCGTGGAGTTACCACCGCAGCAGTCGCTCTGAAAGTGGAACGCCACGCGCACCGTCTGGCCCGCGTACGCCGACAGGTCCTCCAGGTGCCGCGTCCACGCCCCGCCGACACCGGCCATCACCGGCGAGACCGTCGTCCACGTCACGCCGTTGTCGGTCGACACCTCCACGAACCCGCCGTCCCCGCCCGCGAACGAGAACCATTGCCAGAACGACAGCCACAGCTTGCCGCCCGCGGGTGAGGCCGCGAGCGTCAGCGGCGGACTGATCAGCCGCGAGTCCGCGTTCGCCGGATAGTTGCCCCCGAGCACCGTGCCCGCGCACTTCGTCCCCCCGTGCGCCGACGGCGGTCCAGCCGTCGGCGTGCCCACCTCCCAGACGTCGCCGGTGATCGTCCAGCCTCCGATGCCGGATTCCCATGTCTCGCTCCAGGTGACAGTCTGGGCAGAACCCACAGCAGATCCGGCGACCAAGAGCGCCAATGCCAGCGTGGCGATTCGCGAACAGTTGCGGCATTCGTGCCGCGTGACAGCGTTCGACTCATGTGTCCTGGAATCCATGCGGCCCTCCTCGCCGGGGTGTGATCAATGCACGCAGGCATGCGAACTCGGCGGTCAGAAGCGGGATCCTGCACGCCGACCTTAGGTGGCTGGCGAGCAAGGGAATCCTGGTGGATGAGAAAGTCGTCCATGTGCAATAGGATTCGAGCCGTTCATCGGCCCAGGGAATGGTCGCAGGCGAAACGCTCGAGGCCGGGATAACCGCGTTGCGCGCACGGTGCAGCACTTCAACCACGCGCGCGCGATGGTCAGAATAGGCCGATCCGAACCAGCGGCCTATGCGAATGTCTCCGATTGGGATCGGGGCTGTCCCATCCACGGGCTTTCGTGAACATCTCGCCGCTGATGGGCGCGATCAACCACGAGAGCCTCAGAAAGGTGCATGCCACTGCTCCAGCCAAGTTGGAATCCTGACTGAGTGGCTTTCGTGTTGTGACGCAGAACTGGTGAGCTGTGTACACACGAGTGCTAGTTCAGTGTGCAAGGCGAGAGGCAGCCGGCCGACTCGCCCGATTCCGGTTCCGGCGCTATTGGGCCTCCACCTTCGCGACCTCCCGCAGAAACCGTCCCGTGTGCGACGCCTCGCTCGCGGCCACGGTCTCGGGCGGCCCCTCCACCACGAGCGCGCCACCCGCGTCACCGCCATCGGGCCCCAGGTCCACGACCCAATCACTGCAGCGAATGACGTCGGTGTTGTGCTCCACCAATACGACGGTGTCTCCCCGTCGCGTGAGGTCGTCGAGCACACCCATGAGCCTCTGCACGTCCACCCAATGGAGCCCCACGGTGGGCTCGTCGAGCACGTACAGCGTGGGGCCGGCGCCCTTCTCCCCCAGCTCGCGCGCGATCTTCAGCCGCTGCGCTTCGCCGCCCGAGAGCTGGTTCGCGGGCTGGCCGAGCCGCAGGTAGCCCAATCCGACCTGGCGCAGCACGTGCAACGACCGCGTGAAGCGGGGCTCCCGCGCGAAGTGCTCGAATGCCTGGTCCACGGTCATGTCGAGCGCCTCCTTGACGTTGACTCCGCGCACGCGAACGTCCAGCACTTCGGGCTTGAACCGCGTGCCCCCGCACACCTCGCAGGGCACCGAGAGGTCGGCCAAGAAGTACATCTCGACCTGTACCCAGCCCGCCCCCTCGCAGTGCTCGCAGCGCCCGCCCGCAGCGTTGAACGAGAACGCGCCGTCCTTCAAGCCGCGCGCCATCGCCGCCGGTGTGCGCGCAAACGTCTCGCGGAGCGCCGCGTAGGCCCCCATGTAGGTCACGGGGCAGCTTCGTGGCGTGCGGCCGATGGGTGACTGGTCCACGAGCGAGACGCGCTTCAACTTCTCCAGCCCGCGCACGGCGCGATGCGCGCCGACCGGTTCGTCCTCGCGGCCCTCGAACCGTTTGAGCGCTGCCCGGTAGAGCACGTCCTCCACGAGACTGCTTTTGCCGGAGCCCGACACCCCGGTCACCGCGGTGATGCGCCCGAGCGGGAACCTCGCCGTGACGTCGCGCAGGTTGTGCTGCGTCGCGCCTTCCACGATGACGAATCCGTCCGGGCGGGCCGCATGGCGTTCGCGGGTCACGCGCCGCTCGCCCGTCAGGTACTCGGCCGTGGCGGACTCCCGCGCTACAAAGATGCCCGCGGCCGGACCCGAGTAGAGCAGCCGGCCGCCCAGCTCCCCTGCGCCCGGTCCAAGGTCCGCCAGGTACTCGGCTGCGGCGATGACGAGCGGGTCGTGCTCCACGACGACGAGCGTGTTGGAACGAGCGGTCAGCTCGCGCAGGATCTCGATCAATCGCTCGGTGTCGCGCGGGTGGAGGCCGGCCGTGGGCTCGTCCAGCACGTACAACGTGTCCGCAAGGTTCGCCCCGAGCGCGTTCGCGAGCTCGATCCTCTGCGCCTCACCGCCCGAGAGCGTACGCGCCAGCCGGTCGAGCGTGAGGTAGCCCAGGTCCACGCGCAGCAGGAACCGGAGGCGCGACTCCACCTCGGCCATCGGGGCGCTGGCGATGGCGCGCTGGGTCTCGTCGAGCTCGAGCGTGGCCACGAACCGTGCGGTCTCGGCGACGGGTAGCGCGCACACCTCGGCGATGTTCTTGCCGCCGAGCGTCACGCGGAGCGCCTCGGGGCGGAGCCGCTTCCCGCCGCAGTCCGTGCATGGGCGCGGCATCTGGTAGCGCTTCACGACGAACCGGTTGCCGGCTTTGTACGACTTCTGCTGCAGGCGCTCCAGGAACGGGATGACGCCGCGGAACTCCTTCCCGCCCTCGAGCAGCAGTTGCTTGTGGGCGAGCGAGAGGTCCTCCCAGGGCTGGTCGAGCGGGACGCCCTTCTCCTGCGACAGCTTCTGGAGCCGGGGCCACGCCACCGAGCGCCACGACCCGGCCCACGGCGCCAAGGCACCCTGGCGGAGCGACTTCGAGGGATCGGGCACGATGAGTTCTGGCGAGAACGTGAGCACGTCGCCAAACCCCCGGCAGGTCGGGCACACGCCGAGCGGGCTGTTGAACGAGAACAATGCGGGCTCCGGGCGCATCGCCGGCGTGCCGCAGTTCGAGCACTCCCAGCGCTCGTTGCGTGCCTCGAGCGCGGCCTTCCCGACGACGAGCCCCAGCCGGCCCTCGCCTCGGCGGAACGCCTGCTCGCACGCCTCGACCAGTCGCTCGCGCTCGTCGGCGTGCCACTTGAATCGATCCACGACCACGTGCACGTGCCGGGCCTTGCGGTCGAGTCTGGGCACGGGGTCCATGTCCACCATCTCGCCGCCGATCCAGGCGCGTGTGTAGCCAGCGCGGAGCAGGTGCCCGGCCTGCTCCGGCCATGGCAGTCGCGCCGAGAGCGGCACGGGGGCCAGCACCAGCACGAGGTCACCCTCCGGCCAGGCCTCCGCCTCGCGCGCGACCGTGCGCGCCGAGTCGGCGGCCACGACTTTGTCGCAGTTCCCGCAGTGGACCGTGCCGAGCCTCGCGAACAGGAGCCGCAGGTAGTCATGGAGCTCGGTGGCGGTGCCCACGGTGGAGCGCGCGCTCCGCGCTGGCGCGCACTGCTGAATGCTCACGGCCGGCGTGAGCCCGGTGATCGAGTCCACGTCGGGCCGGGGCAGCCGGTCGAGGAACTGCTTGGCGTACGTGCTCACCGACTCCACGTAGCGGCGCTGGCCCTCGGCGTAGAGCGTGTCGAACGCGAGCGAGGACTTGCCCGAGCCGGAGACACCGGTCACCACCGACAGCGCGCCGCGCGGAAGGTCCAGGTCCACGCCACGCAGGTTGTGCTGGCGGGCGCCTCGGATGCGGATCGCGGCGATGGGTTCGGGCGGGCTCAAGGGGGCTCGGGAGGGTAGTGGCGAAGGGTCCAGTCGCCGAGCCTACACCCAGGACGAGAAGGATGCGGGCGGCCCGTCCATCCGTGGCGGACCGCCTCGCGCGCGCCGGGGACGACGGCTCATCCTGGCTTTGGATCCCCGACCCGACCACGCGTGACACCGTGGGAAGCACGACACCAGTGGGACATCGCGCCCTACAAGAAGACGAGGGGCGGCCGGCAGAAGCCAGCTCGCCCCTCAGGACGTGCCAGGTCCAGATACCGGTTACTTCTTCTTCTTCGCGGCCTTCTTCTTCGTGCCCTTCTTCTTCGCGGCCTTCTTCTTGGCAGCCATGTGAGGATCACCTCCTCCGAACAGGACGTGATGCTGGCTAGAGTCGAGTTCAACACGCTGCGATGCGCACACCTGTCGCATCGCTCGCGCGGGATACCTGCAGCTTGCGTGCCACGGCGAGCGCGAAACGCCGCTTCGCTCGTTCATGTGCGTGCGGGCGCATCGCTTATCGCGCGCACTTCATGCGATGTCTCGCGGCGCGCGCGCGTGAAGCGCATGTGGAGAACCCAGTTAACTGTCAACATTCTGGCTCGTTACGCGGAGACGCACACGTAACTGGTTGCGAGTGCGTGCGATGATGCGGGGTGTCCAGATCGTTGTGAGTGCCAAGAAATCTGACACTCGCGACTCGCGGTGTGACTCACGCGCGTTCGATCGTCCGCTCGCTCACTTCCTCGATGCGCAACCGTCGCAGCTTCTCGATGAGTCCCTGCCGCGAGATGCCGAGGATGCGCGCGGCGCGACTCTTGTTGCCCGACGTGAGGCGCAGCACCTCGTTGATGTGGTCCATCTCGATCTGCGCGAGCGTCGGCAGGGCGAGCACGTCACGCATCGCGGCGGCCACGGCCGGGCCGGGTGACGACCGCCGACCGAGCATCTCGGGCGGCAGGTGGTCGGGCTCGAGCCGCTCGCCCTCCTCGAGCAGCACCACCCGCTCGATCACGTTCCGCAGCTCGCGCACGTTGCCGGGCCACGGGTAGGCCTCGAGCAACCGCGTGGCGTCGGGCGTGAGCTCGGTGAAGCCCTTCTGGAACTTGCGCGAGAACTCGCGCATGAAGTGCTTGGAGAGCATGGCGACGTCGCCCTCGCGGTCACGCAGCGCGGGCAGCATGATGCTCACCACCTTTAATCGGAAGTAGAGGTCGCTCCGGAAACGGCCGAGCCGCACCTCCTCGTCGAGGTTCTTGTTCGTGGCCGCGACGATGCGGATGTCCACCGAGATGTCTTGCGCTCCGCCGACCCGCTTGAAGTTGCGGTGATCGATGAATCGCAACAACTTGGCCTGGGTCGGCAACGGCATGTCCGCGACCTCATCCAGGAACAGCGTGCCCTCGTCGCAGAGCTCGACCAGCCCCTTCTTGGTGTCGGTGGCGTCGGTGTAGGCGCCCTTCTCGTGGCCGAACAGCTCGTTCTCGAGCAGCGCCTCCTGGAACGACGAGCAGTTCACCTCCATGAGCGGCGCCTGCGCGCGGTCGCTGCGGTAGTGGATGGCGCGGGCGACCAATTCCTTGCCGGTGCCGCTCTCGCCGGTAATGAGCACGCTGGTGGCCTTGCTCTTCACCACCTTGTCGATGAGCCCGCGCACCTGACGCATGGGGCCCGAATGGCCGATGATCTCCTCACCCGAGTAGTGCTGCCACGCCCGGCGGCGGTAGAGGTCGAGCTCGGTGGCCTGGCGGAACGTGCGGCCGGCGGCATCCACGGCGAGCACGATCTCCTCCATCTCGTAGGGCTTGCGCACGAAGTCGCAGGCGCCGAGCTTCATGGCGTCCACCGCGGCCTGCACGTCGCCGTAGGCCGTGATGATGATGACTTGGAGGAGCGGGTCCAGCTCCCGCGCGCGGCGCAACACCGAGAGCCCGTCGGTGTCGGGCAACCGCATGTCGAGGATCATGACTTGCGGCTTGAGCGAGCCCACCTTCTCCAGCCCCTCGGCGCCGCTGCTCGCGACGTCCACGGTGTAGCCGTTCGAGCGCAACACTTTGCCGAGCGACTTGCGAATCAGGAGCTCGTCGTCCACCACGAGCACGGAGGTCTTCACGGCTATTCCTCCGGCTTGCCCGGCGGTTCGGCCGGCACGGGCAGCGAGACGCGCATGGTGGCGCCGCCGCCGGGGTTGTTCCGCGCCGTGATGACGCCGCCGGCGTCCCGCACGATCTGCACCGAGATCGGCAGCCCGAGCCCAGTGCCCATGGAGCGGGTGGTGAAGAACGGGTCGAAGATCTTCTCCATCAGCTCCTTCGGGATGCCCACGCCGGTGTCGGCGATGCTCACGTCCACGAGCGATCGGCGTGTGCGGTAGCGGCGGACGCCGGTCGTGAGCGTCAGGTCCCCGCCCTCGGGCATCGCCTGGATGGCGTTGAGACACAGGTTCAAGAGCACCTGCTGGAGCAGGTCGGGGTCGGCGATCACGAGCGGCAGCTCGTCGGCCAGCTCGCGGTGCACGTTCACCTTGGAGTCGCGGAGCTGGAGGTCCAGGAGGTCGAGCGTGCGCTCCACGACCTGGTGTAGGTCGCAGGCCTGCGAGCGCGCCTGGGGCGGTCGCGCGAACATGAGCAGCCCGGTGATGATCTGCTCGATGCGGTCGAGCTCCTGGATGACGTCGTCCAGGTCCTCGCGGCGCGGGTCACGAGGCTTGAGCTTGGACGCCACGAACTGGACGGTGGTGCGGATGCCGGTGAGCGGGTTGCGGATCTCGTGGGCGACGTAGGCGGACAACTCACCGAGCGAGACCAGGCGGTCGATCTTCTTCTGGAACTCGCCGTCCTCGGTCTCGGAGATGGCTTCGGCGATCACCACCGAGCCGGCGAACTCGCCGTCCTCGTCGCGCATGGGCACGGATTCACCGCGCAGCGTGAGGTCGCGCTCCCCGGTCTCGATGTGGAAGTCGCGGGACTCGCGTGCGGCGCCCTTCAGCCAGCGCGCGTCGGCGCCCGGGAACACGCGGTTGCCGGGCAGCGACAGCAGCGCTCCGGGCTCGACCCCGAGCAGCTCCTCGATGCGGCGGTTCGCGTAAACCACCTTGCGCTCGCGGTCGAGCGCCACGGCGCCCATCTCGAGCGAGTCCAGCACCAGCGCGGGCAGCGTGCTCGCGCGCTCGGGGGCCTCGGCATCGGGCGGTCGTTGGGCGATCTCAGTGCGCACGGGTGCGTTCCTTCGCGGCCCGCCCGGTTCGAGTGGCCACACGCCGCACGACCGCGGCCGGCGCCACTCCCTCGGGCGGGTGGGACGTCGTGAGCCACAGTTAGCACACGCCCCCGCGAGCCGCAATCCCGGAGCGCATTTCGAGGTGGCTCTTCCGGGCTGGCAACCCGCACGCCGGGCACGCTCGGATCCCAGCGAGAAGGCCGGCACCGAATGGCGCCGGCCTTCCCGAACGCAGAACGTTGCGAGCTACTTCTTCTCCGCCTTCGCCGGCTTGGTGGCGTCGGCGTCCGAGCCGGCCTCCGCCAGCGCGTTGGACACGTGGTTCTCGAGCATGTGGCTGCCGACCACGGCGGCGAACACCTCCGGCGGCATTGCCGCGAGCGTCACCGCGATCTGCTTCTCGGTTCCCGCGCGTGACACGGTGTAGTTGACGACCTGTCCCGACTTCCACTCGCCCTTCGCCTTCTTCATCGCTTCCTTGTCGCTCATCTTGGCGCCGTTCAGCGCCACGATGACGTCGCCCACCTCGAAGCCGGCGGCGGCGGCCGGGCTTCCGGCGGTGACGGACTTCACGGTCGTCGTGCCGTTCTCGACGGTGTCGTATTGGATTCCCGCCCACGCCATATCGCGACTCTTGGCCCAATGATTCAGGCAGGCTTGTGTGCTCTGTGTGCACTTGGCGCCACCACCGCCGGCCAATGCAGGCGCGGCGAGCGACAAGGCGCACGCGGCGATCATCCACCAGGCGATTCGCTTCATGAGGAGCCTCCTTTGCAAGCGACCGGTCGAGCGCTGAACCCGGGTGCGGATCTCGCCCCGACTTCTCGCGTCATCTAGCGCCGAAGACGCGTGTCGCTCAAGGAGTTCGCGCGCAGCGCTGCAACGCCCTTGTCAATTGCCACGAACGGACGCGCGAGGCGCAGCGCTTCGTTGCGAACTGCGCGCATGCGCTACTCGGGCAGCGATTCGCCGGGCCGCCAGTCGCGTGCCGTGAGCGAGTCGAGGAGTGCCAGGACTTGGGCGCGCTCGGCATGGGTCGCGAGCAGCACCACGTCGCCGGTGCGAGCCCACGCGAGCGCGGCGCGAACGGCCGGGAGTTCGTCCGCGTGTCGCGACACACGCTCGGCCGCGAGCCCGGCGGCGTGGAACTCGCGCTCGAGCAACGCCGGCACTTCGCCAGCGGCGCGGCCGCGCCAGAAGCGAGGCATATCCTTCAGGAACACGTGGTCGGGGCGCATCTCCATCGCGGCGCGAGCGAGCGCACGGATGCTGTCGTCATCCCGGTCTCCCGCCTGCCCGAGCACGATCGCGCGGCGCTTGGCGGGCAACGCGGCAACGGTCTCCGCCAGCGCCAAGAGCCCGTGCGGGTTGTGCGCGAAGTCCACGATCGCCGTGCACCCGTTGAGTCGCCACACGTTCGCGCGGCCGGGGTTGGACATGGGGCTGGGCGCGAACGCCCGGAGCCCGTCGCGCACCGCCGCGAGCGGGAGTGCGAGTGCTGCTGCCGCCCCGATCGCCCCGAGCGCGTTGCTCAGGTTGTAGCGCGCCGCACCGCCAAACGCGATCGGCACGTCGGCCACCGCGAGGACGCGAGTCACTTCACCCGCGCGCGCGAGCCACAGCTCGCCCCCCTCGAGCCAGGCCGCGTCGCCGCCCGCGGCGCGATGCGCGAGGACGAACGAGTCCGTGGCGTCGAGCGAGCACCATAGCGCACGCGTCCGGAGCGAGGCGCCCCTGGCGCGCAACCGTGGATCGTCGGCGTTCAACACGACGCGACCCTCCGCCGGCACCGCCTTCGCCACCACCATCTTCGCGTCGGCGAGAGCCTCCGCATCGAAGATGCCGTACTCGCCCAGGTGGTCCTCGGCCACGTTGGTGACCACGGCGGCGTGGGCGCGAGACACGGGGAGTCCGCGGCGGAGGATGCCGCCGCGCGCCACCTCGAGCACACCCAGTTGCACCCGGCGGTCGCGGAGCACGGTGCGCGCGCCATTCGGCCCCGAGTAGTCGCCGACCGCAACGACCTCCGATCCCACCTCGACGCGATCGGTGCTGGTGACGCCCGCGACGCGGCCCGCGGCGCGCGCGATCGCTGCCAGCAGGCGGACCGTCGTGGTCTTGCCGTTCGTGCCCGTGACGAGTGCCACCGGCACGTCGGACACCGTCCCCCACTGGACGCGCGCCGGCGTGCGCGGCAGGCGGCGAACGGGCCAGGTGCGCGAGCCCTCGCCGAGCCCCACCGAGACGCGCTTGTCGTCGCTCAGGAACGTGACCGCGTGCGAGCGCGCTTCGTCACGCAGTGCCAGTAGCGCGGGATTCGCCTCGGTCTCGATCGCGGTTCGAAGCCTCGACGCCTCCGCGTCGAACGCCGGCGCGCGAGTGCCGTCGGGCTCCAGCGCTTCACGCGCGGCCGCGAACGCCCATTCATTCACCTCGGTGGCCGTGTAGAGCGCGTCCAACGGTGCGGCGAACGCGAGGCTCGCCCCTTGGGGCCAGCCGCGCCAGGCGCGCGACGCGTGGCTCCATCCGAGCGCCGCGAGCATGCGCGCGAGCGAGCGCTCCCAGTGACCCGCGAACTCGGCGGGCGGGTGCGTGCCGAGCCGCACGTCGAGTACGGCGCCGGAGCCGTCCAGGAGCAGGTTCGGTCCGGTGAGCCGCCGCGAGTCCAGGAGCGCGATCTCGGCGCGCGCGGCCGGGGTCGCATCCAAGTTCAATCCGCGACCTCGGGCTCGGCGTCTGCGAGGCGCACGCCGCGCGAGTCGCGCACGAACGCCTTCCCGTCCGCGAGCGCCGGGGCGGCTGAGGCCTGCTCGACGCGCATCGGCGCGGGCTCGGGCTTGCCGGCCTGCCGCGCGCGCCCACCCTCTGGCTCGTACGCCGTGACCTGGTTCCACGTGCGCTGGAGCGCGTCGGCGAAGATCAGCACGAGGTCCCCGGGCCTGGCCATGCGCAGCGCGTGGTCCACGGCGCGAGTCTCTTCGGGCACCACCTCGATGGCATCGGAGGACACCCCGGCCTCGAGCAGCGCACCGCGCAGCATGCGAGGCACCTCCTCGACGCCGCGGCCGCGCCGTCCGTCGTCGCGGCGGCAGACATAGTGGTCGAAGTGTCCCGCGGCGGTGCGCCCGATCTCCAGGATGTCCTCGTTGCGCCGGTCCCCCGGGGCTGCGAGCACGAGGATGCGGCGCCCGGAGACGCGTAGCCCGTCGGTGAGGCTGCACATGGCCTGCACGGCGGCGGCGTTGTGGCCGTAGTCCATGATGACCTTGAACGGCAGCTCGTCGTACACGTTCATCCGGCCCGGTGCCTCATGGAACGTGGTGTCGAACGTGCGGAGTCCGGTTCGCAGCTCGTCCAGTGACACCCCCATGCTGTAGGCGATCGCCGTGGCGAACATGGCGTTCTGAACGTTGTGCTGCGCGTGGCCCTCGAGCGTGCACGGCAGCAAGTGCGTCCACAGCACGGGCAGGTGCTCGTTCCGGTCGTACACCACGATCATGTCGCCGTTCAAGCCCGGCTCCAGCACCACCGCGCGGCCGCCGGCGCGGATGTGTTCGCGCACGAGCGGGTGCCGGATGTCGCGGGTGACGTAGCAGAGATGCCGCGCCTTGCTGTGTTCGGCCATGGCGAGGCAGTAGGCGTCGTCGGCGTTCAGCACGGCGGTATCCCCGGCCACTTCCACGACGACGCGTTTCACCTGGGCGAGCTGGTCGAGCGTGTCGACGCCCTTCAACCCCAGGTGGTCGCTCTGGATGTTGAGGACGGCGCCCACCGTGCACTTCCGGTAGCCAAGGCCGCGGCGCAGGATGCCGCCGCGCGCCGTCTCGAGCACCGCCACTTCCACGCCGGGGTCGCGCAGCACCATGCGCGCGGCCACCGGGCCGGTCATGTCGCCTTTCACGGTGAGCTGGCCGTCGATGTAGACGCCGTCCGTGGTGGTGAGCCCGACGTAGCGCCCCGCCATGCGGAACACGTGCGCCACCATGCGCGCCGTCGTGGTCTTGCCGTTCGTACCCGTGATGCTGGCGATCGGGATGCGCACCGGGATGCCGGCCGGGAACAGCATGTCGATCACAGGCGATGCGACGTCGCGCGGCGTGCCGTCCGATGGCGACACGTGCATGCGGAAGCCGGGGGCCGCGTTCACCTCGCAGATCGCGCCACCCGCCTCCTTGTAAGATTTCGCGATGTCCCAGGTGAGGAAGTCCACGCCGCCCACGTCCAGGCCGATGGCCTTGACCGTGCGCACCGCCATCTCGGCGTTATCGGGGTGCACGAGGTCGGTCACGTCGCTCGACGTGCCGCCCGTGGACAGGTTTCCAGTGCGGCGCAGGTACACGACCTCGCCCTTCCGCGCCACCGACGTGCGCTCGTAGTTCTTGTCGCGGAGACAGCGTTCGGCCTGCGCGTCGAGGTCGAGCCTCGTCAGCACTTTCTCGTGGCCGATGCCGCGGCGCGGATCCTGGTTCACGATCTCGACCAGCTGCTCGATCGTGTGGACGCCGTCGCCCACGACGTGGCCGGGGACGCGTTTGGCCACGGCGATGAGCGTGCCGTTCACCACCAGCATGCGGTGGTCGAAGCCCAGGATCATGCTCTCGACCAAGACCGAGCGGCTGTGCTCGCGCGCCTCGTGGAACGCTGCGCGTACCGCAGGACCATCCTTCAAATCGATGGACACGCCGCGCCCATGATTCGCGTTGTATGGCTTCACGACGACTGGGAACCCGATCTTCGTGGCAACGCGCGCCGCGTCCTCCTCGGTCTGGACGAGTTCCTGCCTCGGCACCGGCAGGCCGAGGTCGCTCAGGATGCGGTTCGCCTCCTCCTTGTCGGAGGCGATCTCGACCGCGATGTGCCGCGTCTCGCTCGTGATCGTGGCCTGGATGCGTTTCTGGAACTTGCCGTGGCCGAGCTGGATCAGGCTGTGCGAGTTGAGCCGCAGCCACGGGATGTCGCGCGCCTCGGCGGCGCGAACGAGCGAGGCGGTGCTGGGGCCCAGTGCGCGTCGCTGCGTGTAGCGGATGAACGCGTCGCGTTCGGTCTCCCAGTTCCACGCCGGCGGGAAGTCGCGCGGCGCGAGTTCGGCGGGCAGCAACGAGCGCAGGAGCTGGAGTGCCAGCTTGCCGGCCTCGAGCCCGACCTCCTCGGCCTCGTACTGGTAGATGACGTGGTAGTGGCCGGGCTCCCCGGCGGCGCGGGTCTTCCCGAACGTGACCTTGGCACCCGCAATGTTCTGGATCTCGATCGCACAGTGCTCGAGCACGTGACCGATCCACGTGCCCTCGTCCTCGGTCATGCGCCGCACGAACCCGCCTGGCGTCTCGTAGGAGCAGCCATGCTGGTGAAGCCCGGGCAGCGCGTGAAGCAGGCCGTCCACGAAGCGCCGCCCCAGGCGCACGGTGGGCCATTGCTCGAGTTCCTCGAGGTCCACCGTGAAACGGATGATCGGGAACAGCGCGTAGAGATTGGGGCCCAGGTAGACCGACGACTCCAGCAGTTTCATGGCATCACCGATCGCCGCGTGCCACGGCTCCTGCCGCGGCCTCGCGACGGTGAAGGTTGAACGTGGCGCGGTTCACGAGCACGTGCAGCTTGACGCCGAGCAGGCACACGGGATCCCCGCGCTTGACGGCGTCCATGCTGGAGTACTCGAGTTGCGCCGGATCCACGATGGTGAGCGCGCCGCTGCCCACCACCTCGAGCGTCTCGTCCGGCCCGATGAACGCGGCGGTGTCCTCGTCGAGGCCGATCCCCACGGCGAACGGGTTGAACGCCAGCGCCGTGAGTAGCCGGCCAAGCCGGTCGCGCTGGCGGAAGTGCTGGTCCACGATGGTGCGATTCGTGAGCCCCAGGCCTGGCGCCATCTGCACCATGCCGCCGCGCGGTGTGGCGCCCTCGTCGCCGAACGCGATCATGTGTTCGCTCAAGAAGGCCGCGCCCGCCGACGTTCCGGCGACGACCACTCCGCGCGCGTTCATGAGGCGCAGCGCCTTCGCCACGGGCGTGCCGCCGAGCGTCGTGGACAACCGCAGCTGGTTGCCGCCGGTGAGGAATACGCCGGTTGCCTGCTCCAGCTGTTCGAGTGATTCGGCACCCTCGCATTCGTGACGGGTCTCGAACGGCAGCACCACCGTCTGCCGCGCGCGCAGGCCTTCGAACAGCCGGGCGTAGCGCCGGCCGGTATCGCGCAGCTCGCTCGCCGTCGGGATGACGACGATGCGGGCGTCGCGGCCTCCGGAGAGCTCCACGAAGCGTTTGAGGATGATGTCGTCGCCGACCTTGTCCTCAGCGCCACCGATGGGAACGATGAAGCCGCGGGTGTGACCGTCCGGAACGCTCGCGGGACTCAAGGGGATCCTCCGACGGGGGGTGATGGCTCCGAACGTCAAGGACCGGCCGGCGGCCATGGCTCCGGAGGGGCGGGATGCTCAGGTCAGGTTATCAGCCGTGCGGCGGCGAAGGTAGTGAGCGGTACCCGCCCGCGTCGCGATTCCGGAACGCTTTTCGACCACGTGCGGCGGTTGGTCCTCGGTTCCCGGCGCTGCTAGTATTCCCGCCCGCTCCGCCGATCACCCGACACGTCCATCCCCTGGAGTCCCGATGCTCGGTTACCTGCGGTCCGGCAACAAGCGGACCAAGATGATCTGGTGGGTTCTCACCATCCTCACCGTACTGTCGTTCCTGATCGGATTCAGCTTCCTGGGTGGGCTGGGCGATCGCTCCTCGCAGGCCCGGCTGGCGGGGAACGTGGGCAACGTGAACGGCGACAAGGTGACGATCCCGCAGTGGCAGGCCGCGCTCGAGGAGGCTCGTGCGGCCTACCGACAGCGCTTCGGGTCCGACCCGCAGGACCGCGACATCAAGTCGGTCGAGCAGCAGGCGTGGCGCACGCTCGTGAACGAGAAGCTGTTCGCGCAGCAGGCGCGTGACGCGAAGCTGGACGTGACGGATGGCGAAGTGCTGAACGCGATGCGCACGACGCCACCCTCCGTGCTGCTCGCCTCACCCGCGTTCCAGACCGACGGCCGGTTCGACCCGAACAAGTACCAGCAGGCGCTCGCGAACCCGCAGAACAATTGGTCCGCGTTCGAGGGCATGCTCCGCGGCCAGCTTCCGGTTCGCAAACTTCAGGAGCGGCTGCTCGCCTCCATCAAGCTCTCGAAGCCCGAGCTCACGCAAGCGTTCCACCAGCGCTATGACCG
Source organism: Candidatus Eiseniibacteriota bacterium (assembly GCA_023249845.1). GTDB lineage: Bacteria > Eisenbacteria > RBG-16-71-46 > RBG-16-71-46 > RBG-16-71-46 > JAIOPA01. Next base: position 2,850 of record JAHFBW010000026.1, on the reverse strand, counting down.
CGTCTCCGCCACGCTGCTCGCCGTGCCTGCGGCCGACTCGGGCAGCTCCGCAGGCACCGAGGACGAGCTGCGCAAGACATACGAGGCTTACAAGACGCGCATGGCGACGCCGGCACGCACGCAGCTCGAGCTGCTCATGATTGCGAAGCAGTACAGCGCCGACGAGGTGAAGGCGGCAATGGACCTGGGGCGCAGCCTGTACGACCGCGTGAACCAAGGCGAGGACTTCGGCCAGCTCGCGCGCGACCACTCCGAGGGACCCAACGCCGATCGCGGCGGCATCATCGATCGCTGGCTGTCTCCGAACGAGCTGGGCACGCTCATCGCCGGGGCGGTGAACACGAAGCCGCCTGGCTCGGTGATCGAGCCGGTCCAGGAAGGCGGCCGCGTCCTGTTGCTCAAGATCATGGACCCGGCGAAGGACACGTCGAGCACGAAGACCGCGCCCCCGTTCCCGGGCGCCGTGAAGCTGTCGCAGATCGTGATCAAGGTGCGTCCGGCCCCCGAGGGGCTGCGCAAGCAGTTCAAGGAGGCCCAGGTCATTGCGGTGCGCGCGAAGTCCGTGGGGCTCTCCAAGGCTGCCACCGAGAAGGGCCTGTCCACGATGAAGACCGGCTTCTACGACCAGAACAACGCGCCGCCCCAGCTGTTCAACGTTCCCGAGGCCGCCGATTGGGGTCTGTCGGCCAAGCGGAACGACGTGAGCCCGGTGTTCGAGGGCCAGGATGAGTTCGTCATCGCGACGGTGGCCCAGCAGCATCCCGCCGGCGCGCCGACGCGCGAAGAGGTCGGGGACCAGCTCAAGATGATCGCCGACGCCGAGCACCGCGTGGATCTGGCGAAGCCCCGCGCCGACCGGGTCGTGGCCGCGCTCCAGGCGGGCCAGAGTCTCGAAGGGGCCGCGAAGTCCGCAGGCCTGACCGCGACACCGGTGCAGTTCAGCCGCGCGCAGCCCGACCCTCGCCTCGCGGGGAGCCCCGAACTGCTGGGCATGTTGCTCGGCGCGCCCCCGGCGCGCGTCATCGGGCCGGTACGCGGCTCGCAGGGTTGGTTGTTCGGGCGGCTCGACGGCATCGTGGTGGCGGCAGACTCGCTCCTGAACGATCAGCTGCGCGGCCAGTTGACGACCGAGATCCTGCAGGCGCGCCAGCGCCGATTCTTCGACGGCTACGTCGAGAAACTGCGCTCGAAGTCGCAGATCAGCGACCTGCGCGGCGGAGCCGGCGCCTACTAGTCGAGCGCTCGCGCAGGAAGCACGAAGGGGCGGCTCCCGAGTCGGGGCCGCCCCTTCGTGCGTGTACCGGTCAGTTCAACGGCTTCTTGTCGTCGCCCTTCTGCTCCCGGGGCGGATCGCGCTCGAGCTCGTCGCCGATCTCGCGCTGCGCCTTCTTGAACTCGCGGATCGCCTGGCCGAAACCGCGGGCCATCTTGGGGATCTGGCTCGGACCGAACAGCAGCAGGATCACGAGCACCACGAGCATGATTTCTGTTCCGCCGAAATTCACTTGGACTCCCTCCGTGTCTCGGGCCCCGCCGTCACGGCTGGATCACGAGCCGGCTGCGGTCGCTGCCCACCAGGACGGACACGTCCGCCAGTTCCGAACTCCATTCCTGACGCACGAGCGGCGGCCCGCCGAGATAATGCGCCACTTCGGCGGCAAGCGAAAGGTCGGCCCGGCGGGCCACCACGAACGACGCGAAATAGTCGGTGCGGTCCGCGTTGCGCACGTCGGTGACCTGGAAACCGCCTTCGCGGAGCCAGGCTGCCACGCGCGTGCCCACGCCAGGCTCGCCGGAGCCGTTCAGGACCTGCACGCGCACGACGTGCCGACCCGATCTGCGGGCGGCGCGATTCCGCGGCCCGAACAGCGACCACGCCGCCGACGCCGCGAGCGCTAGCACCACGAGTGCCAGGAGCGAGAGCCACAGCCGAGATCCCCTAGCGCTGCGTCGCGCCACGCGCCCCTCCCCTGGCCGACCGCTTCGACCGTGACGGCCGCTCCAGACTCGTGATGGCGTTGCGGAGTCGCGCCCACGTATCGGCGAGGGCCTCCGGCAGCACGCGCGTCTGGGCGATCGCCGGCATGAAGTTCGTGTCGCCATCCCAGCGTGGCACGAGGTGCATGTGCAGGTGCCCGGGGAACCCGGCGCCCGCGACGCGGCCCACGTTGAGCCCGTAGTTGACGCCGTGTGGCGCGTACTCCGCATCGAGCGCGCGCTCGGCGAGTGACACCAGGTCCAAGACGTCGGAGCGCTCAGCCGGCCTGAGATCGCGGAAGCGCGCGGCATGGCGGCGGACCGCCACCATGAGATGGGCACTCGCATAGGGGTAGCGGTTGAGCATGAGCACGGCGTCCGCGCGGCGAGCGAGCACCAGGTCACGCCGATCGGCGCGGGCGGCCGCGACCCGGCAGAACAGGCAGCCGTGCGGTGCGTCCGCCTTGGCGAGCCACGCCATGCGCCACGGCGCCCACAGCCGGTCGAGACCTACGGCCGCGCGGGGCGAGCGCGGACGGCGCGGCGTGGCGCGTGCGCTCAACGCGCTGCCTCGCGCCGCATCGCGAGCCACACGCGCTCGGCGTCGGCGAGCTGCTCCAGCGTGTTGATGCCCAGGAGCTCGCGCGCGTCGTCAGCGCACCACACCGCCGCCTTGGCGCCGCGCGCCTTGAGCAGCGCCACGGTGTCGGTCAGGTAGTACTCGCCCTGGGCGTTGTTCGCGGTCAACGACGACAGGATGCCGGAGAGCGCGCCGTGGTCGAACACATAGATCCCGGAGTTCACCTCGTTCACCGCCTTCACCTGGGCACTCGCGTCCTTCTCCTCGACGATGCGCTCGATGCCTTCGCCGTC
>JAHFBW010000248.1 GCA_023249845.1 Candidatus Eiseniibacteriota bacterium | reverse complement strand
GCCGGAGAACTCGTCGGAAGAGGCCCAGCCGAGTAAGTTTCAGATTGGACCCAACCCGAATCTCGGTGCAGGAGACCTCAGGTTCACACTCGCCGAGGAGACGGAGGTCACGGTGAGGGCGTACGACGTCGAAGGGCGGCAGGTGGCAAGTCTTCTCGACGGCGCAAGGCTCCTGCCTGGAATCCACAAGCTGGGACTCGATACTCGCAAATGGCGACCAGGACTCTACTTCTTCAGCTTCACGGCCGGCAGAGAGCGGAAGACGCAAAAGCTGGTGATCGTCCAATAAGCGGACTGGCTACGCTCAGTCCCCGAAGCAGATCCCGAGGTCGCGCGCCGTCGCCACCGTGTCGCTCGCGAGCGACACCACCTTCATGCGGCCCACCGCGGCCTCGAGCGGCTGGTAGCGAACGTGCGGCGGCTCAAGCGACACCATCACCGAGCTGTGCCCGGCCTCGAGCGCGCGCACGGCGGCGGCGCCGAATCGCAACGCCACCAGGCGGTCGAAGCTGGTGGGCGACCCCCCGCGCAGGAGATGACCGAGCACCGAGATGCGGGTCTCGCGGCCGATGAGCGCCTCCAGGTCACGGCCCACTATTTCGCCGATCCCGCCCAGGCGATCGGCCTGTCCCGGCGCTCCGCCCTGCATCGTGACCGCCCCGCCCACGGGTTTGGCGCCCTCCGCGACCACGACGAGCGTGTAGAGCCGGCCCTTCTTCTCGCGCCGTCGGATGTGATCGGCGACACGCCCGATCTCGAACGGGATCTCGGGGATGAGGATCACCGCCGCGTTGCCCGCCATCCCAGCGTGCAGCGCGATCCAGCCGGCGTTCCGGCCCATGACCTCCACCACCATGAGGCGGTGATGCGACGACGCAGTGGCGTGCAGGCGGTCCAGGCACTCCGTGGCGAACGACACCGCGGTGTCGAAGCCGAACGTCATGAACGTGCGCTCGAGATCATTGTCGATGGTCTTTGGAACGCCCACCACGCGCAGCCCGCGCTTCGCGAGCTCGTAGGCGATCGCGAGCGAGCCATCACCGCCCACCGCGACCATGGCGTCGATGTCGAGCCCGCGCAGCCGGGCCACGAGCTCGTCCCCGCGATCCACCTCGCGCACGGAGCCGTCGGGCTGGTTCACCGGATAGCGCAGCGGGTCGCCGTGGTTCGTCGTGCCGAGAATGGTTCCGCCCAAATGCGCGATGCCCGAAACGCGCGCGCGATTGAGTCGCACGAGTCCCTCGCCGCCGTACTGTTCGGGCGCCAGCACGCCCTGGTAGCCGTCCCGAACTCCCCAGCACTCCCAGCCGCGGTTCTCGGCAGCCAGCACGGTGGCGCGAATGACAGCGTTCAGCCCCGGCGCGTCACCGCCGCCGGTGCTGATCGCGATCCGGCGGATCGGACTCGAGCTCACGTTCTTGAACCTCCAGATTGGCGCGGGAGCATAGCGTGTGCTGCGGTCGTTCGCCGGAAACACAAGAGCCCCGCGCGGGGCGGGGCTCTCGTGGCCTAGGGCAGGGAGCGTGCTAGCGATACAGCGACTTGAGCCGGCCCCAGGTGCTCTTCTGCGTCGGGACCGGGCACTGCAGGTCGATCTTCCCATCGTGACGGAACAGGTATCCGGGAATCCCGATGCCCGGCGACGTGTTCCACGTCGCGCCACCCGTGAGCAGCCCGGGGCACGGTACGCCTCCCGGGCCGCCCAGGTAGCCGATGAGCGAGCCGCCGGTCCACTGGATACTGCCCTCGATGCTGCCGACCTGGAAGGCCGTGAAGTTGTTCGTCGTCACGACCAGCGACGTGAACACTCCGGTGAGGATGGCGGGCGGATCGTTCAGGAACGTGCTCGGCACGTCGGCGTTCGGCGGGAACGGCGTGAACACCGCGTCGGGCGTGGCATCCGCGTACATCGCGATGGTGCCGCCGGTGTAGTACGTCGTGTAGATCTCCGTAGTGGGTGGGCCAACGGTCGTGGTTCCGAGCGAGGTGAGCCCGTCCACGTAGAACGTGTATTCCACGCCCGGAAGCGTCGCATTCAGGAAGTCGAGCGGAGACCCGAACGCGCTGATGATGCCAACGCTCTTGAGAATTCCGCCGGCGGGAAGATTCGACGGCGTGCCACCGGCCTGCCAGAAGTAAGCCGGATCCCAGTCGAAGATCGGGCCGATCGCGCGAGCCGGCGCGGCCGCCCCCGCAAGCAGCAGTGCCGCGCACATCGTCGTCAGCCAACGCTTCATGGTGCTCTCCCTCTCGACGGCGGTTGCGAGCATGCGCCGGATCATCGGTAGGCCGCCTTCAGCCGGCTCCAGGTGGTGCGGCGTGACGCGACCGGGGCGTTCAGGAATGTCTGACCGTCGATCTGGTGCGCGTAACCTTCTGGGATGTTGAGCGCGTTGCCACTCGAACCGGAGAACGTCCAGCCCGCGCGCTGGTTGAGCGGGAAGTTCGAGAACTGCGTGCCGCCCGTCGCATTGAACACGGCCTCAAAACTGCCCGTGCCGTTCGCGGTGTTCAGCACGAACTGGAAGTTCGTCAGCGTGCCCACGAGGATGGGCGTACCGTCTGTGAACGTGGCCGGGGCCACGCCGTTCGGAGGCGAGGTTCCGTAGTCGGCGGTTGTGCCGGTCGACTTGGAGTCCTCGTAGATCGTGATCGTGCCGGACGAGTAGCTGATGATCCGGAAGCTGGACACCGTCGAGTAGCCGGTCGAGGTGAGCCCCGAAACCACGTACGTGTACTCGTTGAGCGTCGTGTTCGAAGTGAGTGGCGAGAACAGGAACGGAACGGTGCCCAGCCCCACGTACCCGCTGCCGACCTCACCGAACTCGGCGGGCAGGGGATTGGGATCTTCGTAGTCGAAACCCACGTAGTCGAACAGCAGCGACTGCGCGTGAGCGGCGGGAACGGAGACCAGCCATGCGGACACCGCGAACATCACCATGGTGACGAATCTGCGCATGCACACCCCTCGCGGTTCTCGCGGAGAGACCGACAGGAACGAATGGCGAAGGATCGTGCGCGACCACGCACACGAACCCCGGGAACCTTCCTTCCTTGGAACGGATAAGCTGACCCGACGGGACCGCCGCGCCGGCGCAGGGGGATGCGCCTCGGCAGAAGACGCGGGGAGCCAAGTGGGAACAGCGTTGCAATTGTAGAGGTACATTGCTATTCGCAGCAATCGAAGAGTCGGGTCAGAAACGCCCGGCCCGCCCAACGCGGCGATCGCGTAAGCGATTGCGTGCGAAGCCGGGGCGGCGGTTCAGGCCTGACGAACGACGTTTGCCAGTGCTGTGGCCTCGGCCAGCGCCTGCTGCATGGTCAGCGCGCCGCCTTCCGATCGCAGGCGGGCGGCTTCGCCATCCCCGAGCGCCGCCGTGATGCGGAACCAGAGCTTTTCGGCTTCCACCCGCTCCGCCGGCAGGTGAGGAGCTCCGAGCGCTTCACGCGCCACGTCAGCGGCACCGAGCATTCGCGCGGCGGGGCCTGGCCGGTCAGACGTGAACAACCATTCTCCCAGGGCGTCTAGCGCGTAGACCGCTTCGCGCGGAGCCTCGAGCGTCTCGAGCAGCGCCAGGCACTCGAGTAGCCGTCCCCGCGCCTCTTCGAGATGCCCGCCACGCACCAACGCGGACACCAGCGAGGAGAGGCAAAGCGCTTGAGTACTCTGGTCGCCGAGCTCACGAAAGATCTGGAGCGCGGTCTCGAGGTCGGCGCGGCCGTGGTCGCCGAGGCCGAGCGACCACTTCACACTGGCCAGGTTGTGATTCGCCATGGCCACGCCCCGACGCTCGCCGAGCTGCTGATAGAGCACCCGGCTCTCCTCCGTGAGCGCCATGGCGTCGTGTAGCCGAGATTCTATCATCGCCACGACGCCCAGCCCTGCGAACGAGCGAGCGCGTCCCTTCGCGTCACCGCTCGCGGTTGCGATGTCGAGGCTCTCCTCGAGTAGTACCCGTGCCGTCGCGTGGTCACCGATCGTGCCCGCAAAGCCGGCGGCACGGGCGAGGACCTTGGCGCGGAGCGGTGTCGGTTCGCGACGTACGTCGCGGTCGAGCGCTTCCCGGCACAGGCGCAGACCCAGTGCGTAGCGCCCTCGCACCGACCAGAACCGGTACGCGGCCGAGACAAGACGAAGCCCGCGCACAGCGCCGTCCGCCGCGTGATTGCACCAGGCCATCGCGGCGATGAGATTCTCCTCTTCCGGGTTCAGATCGCGCACTGCACGATCCATGTTCGAGCCCTGCAGCTCCGCCTCGCTGCGTTCGGCGAGCGCCAGGTACTCGGCGAGATGGCGTTCGCGGAGGCCCGCATGCTCGAGATGCGCCTCGAAGCGCTCGAGCGCGAACCGCCACACGCTCTCGAGGAACTGGTACCGCACGTCACCACCGCTCGCGTGACGCACGACGACGAGCGCACGCTCGACAAGCCGCGTGAGGAGGTCGAGCACGCCGAACTCGTCATCGTCGTCGGAGCACACGGCGGTGGCACGTTCCAGCGTCCAGCCGCCGGTGAACACGGCGAGACGCCGCATGAGGTCCTGTTCAGGACTGTGCAGGTGCTCCCAGCTCCACTCGATCACCGCGAGCACGGTCTGTTGGCGCGACGGCGCGCCGGCGGCCGAACGCGTGAGCAACTTGAACCGATCGCCGAGTCTCGCGCGGATCTGTTCGACTCCTAGAAGCCTCGTGCGCGCCGCGGCCAGCTCGAGCGCCAATGGGATGCCGTCCAGCCGGCGACAGATCTCGGCCACGGCCGCGGCGTTCTCGTTGGTGAGCTGGAACGCGGTCGAGGTCGCACGCGCGCGCTCGCAGAACAGGCGCACCGCTTCACTCGAGTTCGCCGCGGCTGCCGTGCGCACGCGCGCCTCGGGCACCGACAGCGTGGGCACGGTGAACAGCGACTCTCCCTCCGCTCCGAGCGGCTCGCGGTGTGTGACGAGCAGCTTCACGTCCGGGCAGGACCGGAGCAGTTCCGTCGCGAGCGCTGCGCAAGCAGCCGATTGCGTCTCGGCGTTGTCGAACAGCACGAGCGCGCGGCGCGGCTTGAGCCACGCAGTGACGCCGTCGATGAGCGAGCGACCAGATTCGTCCGGCACGCCCAGCGCGGCCGCGAGAGATTCGACGAGCCGGCCCGGCTCGGTGAGCGGGGCGACGTCCACGAACCACACGCCGTCGTGGAACGTTTCGAGTTGCGTCTCGGCGAGACGCAGCGCCAGCCGCGTCTTGCCCGAGCCACCGAAGCCCGTGAGCGTGAGCAGGCGCGTCTCGGAGAGCGAGCGCGTGCATTCGTCGAGCGT
>JAHFBW010000247.1 GCA_023249845.1 Candidatus Eiseniibacteriota bacterium | reverse complement strand
AACGCAGCGCCGCGCGTTCTTCGGCGCTCGGCGAGCGCTTCGTGACCACGCGCCACGGCGGCGGTTCGACTGCGGGCTCGCGCTGCGCCAGCGCCCACCCCGCAACGGCCTTCCACTGCCAGGCGCCGGGCCCTGCCCGGTCGGCCTCCGACAGCCGCACGAGGCGCACGTTGGGCTTGCCCGCGAACGCTTGGTCCGCCTCGGGTGTCAGGTCCGGGAACGCGACGCACTCCACGAACTGTTTCGCGATGGCCGAGGCGGCGGCGTGGTCGAGCGGGCGGTTCACCGCGATGATGCCGCCGAACGCGGACAGCGGGTCCGCGGCGTGCGCGCCCGCGTACGCCTCGGCCACCGTGCCCGCGCACGCCGCGCCGCAGGGCTGGTTGTGCTTCACGATCACGCACGCCGGCCGTTCGAAGCGAGACACGAGGCTCGAAGCGGCCTCCAGGTCCAGGAGGTTGTTGTACGAGAGTTCCTTCGCCTCGCGGTGCGACGCTAGCCCGGCTCGGGTGCCATAGGGCACGTAGAGCGCCGCCGGCTGGTGCGGATTCTCGCCGTAGCGGAGCGTGCGCGAGCGCTCGAGCACGAACGCGAAGAGCGGCGGAGGCTCGTCGGCCGGCACCGAGCGCCGCGCCAGCTCCATGGCGATGCAGCCGTCGTAGCGCGCCGTGCGCGTGAACGCCGCCACCGCCCAGCGCCTCCGGTCCGCCGGTGTGACGCCGCGCGCGAGCGCTTCGGTCACCTCGGTGTACTGCGTGGGGTCATGCACGACGATGACGCCATCGTGGTTCTTGGCCGCCGCGCGCAACAGCGCCACACCGCCGATGTCGATCTCCTCCACCATCCCTGCGTCGTCCAGCGCGACGCCGCGCGCTTCGAATGGGTAGAGCGTCACTGCGACCAGGTCCAGCGGCAGGAGCCCGCGCGACTCGAGCTCGGCCATGTCCTGCCGGGAGCCTCGCCGCGCGAGGATGGGGGCGTGCACATTCGGATGCAGTGTCTTCACGCGGCCCGCGAGCATCTCGCCAAAGCCGGTCCACTCCTCCACACTCGTCACCGGGACGCCGGCTTTCTCGAGATGCGCCGCCGTTCCGCCCGAAGCCAGGATGCGCGTGCCTCGCGCAGCGAGCGCTGCCGCGAACTCCGCGGCGCCAGTCTTGTCCGAGAGCGAGAGCAGCGCCGCGCGCGGCCAGCCGACGGCCTCCGTGGGTGCAGCACCGGCGTGCGGAGCCACGCTCACGCGCCCTCCCCGCCCGACAGCCGGCGGATCGCCTCGAGGTAGCGCTGCTGCGTCTTCGTCACCACGTCCACGGGAAGCGCGGGCGCGGGCGGCTCGTGGTCCCAGCCGCTGGCGTCCAGCCAGTCCCTTACCACCTGCTTGTCGAAACTCAAGAGCCGGCCGGCCTCGTACTCGGCACGGTCCCAGTAGCGCGACGAATCCGGCGTGAGCGCCTCGTCGATCAGCGTGTAGCGCCCATTCACGACACCGAACTCGAACTTGGTGTCTGCCAGCACGAGACCGCGCGGCCAGGCGTGCGCGCGCGCCGCTTCGTAGATCGCGAGCGAACGGTCGCGCAGCGCCGCGGCGCGCTCGTGACCCACGCTGTCCGCCATGCGCTCGAACGAGATGTTCTCGTCGTGGCCGAGATCGTTCTTGGTCGCGGGCGTGAACAACGCGGGATCGAGCCGGGAACCATCCTTGAGCGCCGCAGACAGTCGGATGCCGCACACGCTGCCGGAGGCCTTGTACTCCTTCCAGCCGCTGCCCGTGAGGTAGCCGCGCACGACGCACTCGATGTCGATGCGCTCGGCTCGCCGCACGAGCTGCGCGCGGCCCGCAAGAGCAGCCGCGTGCTCGCGGAACGGCGACGGGAACGTGGCCGGATCGTCGCTCACCAGATGATGCGGCGAGGCCGCCGGTAACGCGCGCATCCAAAACGCCGAGAGGAGCGAAAGGATGGCGCCCTTTCCCGGGATGGGCGTCGGGAGCACCGAGTCATAGGCCGAGAGCCGGTCGCTCGCCACGATGACGAAGTGCTCGGGGCCGGCGTGGAAGACGGTGCGGACCTTGCCACGACGGAAGACCCTGGCACCCGGGACATCGGGTTCGGTGACGGCGTTCGCCGGCTCGAGCAGTCTCGGCTCCAGCACGATGGGCGTGGTCTCGTTCATGTCGCGTCCTCCTGCCGACTCTCGGGACGGCCGTTCAGGATTGGGCAGAGATGGAACCCACGCGGGCTGGAACTGGGCTCCCGCCGGCAGCTGCGGATGGACCACGCGCCGGCACGAGCTCGAAGCGCGAGCCCAGGTAGGCCGGGAGCTCGGCCAATCCGGACACCGCGAGCGTGTCCGGGCCAGCATAGTCCCCAAACGGGTCCACGAGCACGAAGTGCATTCCCGCCGCCTGGGCTCCCGCCTCGTCCACGCAGCGGATGTCGCCGACGTACACCGTGCGCGAGGCCGGGAGCCCGAGTTGCTCGAGGGCGATCCCGAACACGCGTGGATCGGGCTTCTCCACGCCGACCAACTGCGAGTCCACGACGAACTCGAGCCCCTCGCGCACGCCGAACGTGGCGAGGTGCAGCTCCGCCCGTCCGTCCGAATTGCTCACGCAGGCTGCGCGCACGCCGAGCGCGGCGAGCGCGTCCAGAGCGTGGCGCGCGCCTTCCATCGGACGCGCCCACAGGAACGAGGGTGGTACCTGGCGGAGCCGGAGGCGCTCGAGCGCCTCCTCCAGCACCGGGTGGCGGCAGCCCACCGCCTCGAGCATGCCGGAGAAGTAGGCGTGCGTCGGCCCCACCGAGCCGAGCGGCGGATGCGAACCGGTGGCTGGCGTGCGCGGTGCGCGGCCGGCGAGTGAATCGTAGCGCCGCCGACCGTGCACCTCCGCACGGCGGACGTCGTCCGCGCTGGCGTGTACGTCCAGTTCGGCGAGCATCTCGCTCAACCACTCGAAGTCGAGGCGTACGAGCGTGCCGCCGGCGTCGAACACGACCGCCTCGATGCGCGGACGCGTCACCGCGGATGCGGCGACCCAGACCTGTTCATCCATCGCGCGCCACCTCGGTCTCGTTCAACCGAAAGCCAGCCCCCTCGCCGAACACGAGCCGGCGACCTTCCAGGCGCCAGGGCTCGGTGAGGAATCGGCGAACGGCCCAGGGGTAGAGCGCGTGTTCGGCGTCGTGAATGCGTTCCTCGAGGGATTCGCGGGACTCGCCGGCCCGCACCTCCACCGCGGACTGCGCCACGATCGGACCGCTGTCGAGCGCGTCCTCCACCAAATGCACGGTGCAGCCGGTCACGCCCACACCGTGTCGCCACGCCTGTCCGATCGCGTCGAGCCCTGGGAACGCGGGCAGAAGTGACGGATGCACGTTCAGCATGCGGCCCGCGAACGGCGCGAGCAGCGTGGCGTGCAGCCGGCGCATGAATCCGGCGAGGAGCACGACGTCAACCTCTCGCTCGCGAAGCAGGTGGAGCCACGGCTGCTCGTCCTCGAGTCGCGAACGGAAGCGACCCACGGGCGGGGTGAGGGATTCCACGCCGCGGCGGCGAGCGCGATCCAGCACTGGCGCGCCCGGGCGATCGCACAGCATCACGACGATCGAGCCGCCCAGCACGTCTCGCGCGGCGGCCGCGGCCAGCGCCTCGAAGTTGGATCCATTGCCGGAGGCGAACACGGCGAGGCGGGCGGGGCGCGCGAGCACGCCGCAATCTATCGTGCCCCCACGGCTGCGGCAACCGCGCACGGTGGCTTGTTCGGCGAGCGTGAAACGCTCCGGTCAGCAGCCGCGAGCCGGGCTGGAGCGCGCTCCCTCGGCTCCCCCCCCGCGCGCTTCGCCCCTCCTCTCATTAGAAGGAGCGCGACGCCCCGGCGGCGCCTGCCGCGGTCGGTCGCGTCGCGGTCGCGCGAAACGCTTCGCCCAGGCGCCAGTCGAGCCGACGCACTCCTCGCTCGGAGAGTTCATACCAGAGCGTTCCCTCCCGGTCGGTGCGCTCCACCACCGCGCCGATCGCCGCGAGCCGCGACAGCGCACCCGGATGCGGATGGCCGTACGGGTTGCGGGCGCCGCACGACACGGCGACGCGGCGCGGTCGCAGAGTGGCCAGGGGGATGGCACCGCTCGAGGAACCCGAACCGTGATGCCCCGCCTTGAACAACGCCGGCCGGGGCGTGGCGCGCAGCGCGGCTTCCACGATGCTGTCCGCGTCCGCGGTGAGCAGGACCCGGGCTTCGCCCTCGCCCAGCTCGAGCACCAGCGAGGCAGCGTTGTCGCCGCGACTCGCGAGCCCGCGATCGGCGTCGGTCGCTCGTGGCGGCCACAGCACGCGCACGAGTGGCGGGCCGGCGAGCGTGTCGCCGCGCGCGAGTGGCCGGAGGCCGAACCGTGCGCAAGCGCCCGGCACGCCCGGTTCTGGTGCCGCGCCCCACCACTCACCCACCGGGATGCCGCGGCGGAGCGCAGCCACGCCACCCGTGTGATCCCCATCGTCGTGCGTGACGAGGACGCGCTCGAGTCTGCGTACTCCGGCCCAACGGAGGAACGGGAGCACCGCGCTCTCGCCCGCGTCCCAGCGCGGCGAGCGAGGCCCGGTGTCCACGACCCACCAACCGTGCGCGCTCCCCACCGCCACGGCGTCGCCCTGCCCCACGTCCAAGACCACGAGCCACCAGCGACCTGAGGGTGGACGGAGCGGAGGTGCGACGACAAGTGCCAACGCCGTGACACCGAGTGCGGCGACGCCCGAAACACGCGCCACCACACGCCATGAAGATTCGCGCATCCGTTGATCGAGCGCCCGCGGTGGATCGAGGCCCACCGCGAGCAGCGCCGAGGCGAGCGCCGCCGACAGCGCCGGCCATGGCGAGGCCCCCGTCGCGAGCAGCGCTCCCGGCCAGAGCCCGAGCCTACCGATCACGGCGTGGAGGGCGGTGGCGAGTGACTCGCCCGCCGCGAGCCACGTGGCACCCGCTCCGCTGAGCGTCGCATCGCACGCGGCACCGAGCGCGGCCGCCGCGAGCAGGCCCTCGGAGAGCGGAACCGCCAACAGGTTGCCCGCAAGCGCTGCCCACGGGATCGCGTGGAACCGGCTGCAGAGCCAGGGGAGCACCACGAGCTGCGCACCGAGCGTGAGTGCGATCGGCGAGACCAGCACGCGAGCGTGTGTCGCGAACGCGCGCGCGAGCATCGCGAGCGCGTGGGACGTTTCGTACGCCGGCGAGTGTGCGCGGGCCTCTGGAGCCAGGCGCGCGCCGATCGCCACGAGCCCGAACGTGGCCCCGCACGAGAGCTGGAATCCGAGGTCG
>JAHFBW010000246.1 GCA_023249845.1 Candidatus Eiseniibacteriota bacterium | reverse complement strand
GGGTTCCGCCGTGGCCGCGCGGGTCCAGCGCTGGGCCGCGAACGCCTGACGCGCGCGTCCAGGACCGGCCACCTCCCATGCGATTCCCTCGAGCGAGCGGCGTGCTGCTCCACCCGACCGCGCTGCCGGGGCCGCAGGCCTCGGGCGACCTGGGGGCGGCGGCGCATGCGTTCGTGGACCAGCTCGCGGCGGCGGGCCAGTCGCTGTGGCAGGTGCTGCCGCTGGGACCCACGGGATTCGGGGATTCGCCCTACCAGTCATTCTCGGCGTTCGCGGGGAACCCGGTCATGGTTTCGGCGGCGAGCCTTCACGAGGCCGGGCTGATCTCAGCCGCCGATGTGACGAGCGTGCCCCAGGGCGAGGGCGCATCGGCCGACTTTGGCGCCGCGATGCGGGGCGCGCGTCACATCGCGGCAAGCCTCTCGGCCGCACTCGCGCGAGCGGAGCACCGAGAGGCACTGGAACGCTTTCGCTCGTCCAACCCCTGGCTCAATGACTTCACGCTGTTCATGGCGCTCCGCGACGCGCACGAGCACGTCGCCTGGCTCGAGTGGCCCGAGCCGTTGCGTCTCCGGGAGCCCTTGGCACTCGAGCAAGCGCGCCGCTCGCTCGCCGAGCCCATCCGCAGGCATGAGGCGATGCAGTGGGCGTTCGCGCGGCAGTGGTCTGAGCTGCGCGTGCGCGCGCGCGCGAGTGGCGTGGAGCTGTTCGGCGACGCACCCATCTTCATCTCACTCGACAGCGCCGACGTGTGGGCTCGCCCGGAACTGTTCCTACTCGATGCTGCGCACCGTCCCACGGCCGTCGCGGGCGTGCCGCCGGACTATTTCAGTGCCACGGGCCAGCTCTGGGGGAACCCGCTCTATCGATGGGAAGCGCACGCGGCGGAGGACTTCGCGTGGTGGCGAGCGCGCATCGGCCATCTGGCGACGCAGGTGGACCGCGTTCGACTCGATCACTTCATTGGATTCGTGCGCCACTGGGAGGTCCCCGCCGACGCCCTGGACGCGCAAGTTGGCTCGTGGCGGGACGGCCCCGGCGAGGCGCTGTTCCTGGCCCTCGCACGTGAACTCGGGGGCCTGCCGCTCGTGGCCGAGGACCTGGGCGAGGCGGGCGCCGACGTGGAAGCGCTGCGAGACCGGTTCGGACTCCCCGGCATGCGCGTGCTCCAGTTCGCGTTCGACGGCGACTTGAAGCACCCATTCCTGCCGCGGAACCTCGTCGAACATTGCGTCGCCTACACGGGCACGCACGACAACGACACCACGCGCGGATGGTGGGCGACGCTCGGTGAGCACGAGCGGCGGTTCGCGCGGGAGCAGCTCGGTGCGACGTCGGGCGACATCGCCTGGGATCTGATCCACGCCGGCCTGGCGTCGCGGGCGGACACGTTCGTGACGCCCATGCAGGACGTGCTGTCGTTGGACAGTGAGGCGCGCTTCAACACCCCGGGGGTTCCGAGCGGCAACTGGACGTGGCGGCTCGCTGAGGGCCAGTGGGCGCCGAAGTTGGTTGCTCGACTGCGCGAGGCGACCGCTTCCACGGGCCGACTGCGTCGCTGAACGACGTGGGCCTTGCGTCGCGGCGCGCCGCGTCGGATGCTGCTCACCTCCACCCGTTTCGCATCCCCTTCCACCCGCGGAGAACCGGATGCTGAGCCGTACCAAACAACTCCTGCCGCTCGGCCAGAGCGTGTGGCTCGACTTCATCCGCCGCGGCCACCTGCTCTCGGGCGAGTTCGACCGCGACGTGCGCGAGGCGGGCATCGTGGGTGTGACGTCGAACCCGACGATCTTCCAACAGGCCATCACGGGCAGCGCGGACTACGACGCCGCGCTTGGCGAGGGCATCGCGCGAGGGCTCGAAGGCGAGCCGCTGTTCGAGGCGCTGGCGCTGGAAGACATCCGCATGGCGTGCGACAAGCTGATGGGGCTCTACCAGGGCTCGGCCGGGCTCGACGGGCGCGTGAGTCTCGAGGTAAGCCCGGCGCTCGCGCGCGATACCGCGGGCACGATCGCCGCCGCCGCGAGACTGCACGCCGCGGCGGATCGAGCCAACGTCGTGATCAAGATCCCCGCCACGCGCGAAGGCCTGCCCGCGATAACCGCCACGCTCGCTGCGGGCATCAGCGTGAACGTGACGCTCATCTTCTCCGTGGCGCGCTATGGCGAGGTCATGGATGCCTGGATGCGCGGGCTCGAGCAGCTCGCGGCCGCGGGCGGCGACCTGAAGTCGGTGCGCTCCGTGGCGTCGTTCTTCGTGTCTCGCGTGGACACCAAGGTGGACGCGGCCATCGAGCAGCGCCTCGCGACGTTGCCGCCGGGCTCGACCGAGCGCCTCGAACTCGAGTCGCTGCGCGGCCACGCCGCCGTGGCGAACGCGCGGCTCGCATACGCCGCGTTCGAGCAGGCGATCGCGACGCCGCGCTTCGCAGCACTCCGCGCGAAGGGCGCGCACGTCCAGCGGCCGCTGTGGGCGTCCACCAGCACGAAGAACCCCGCCTACCACGACGTGATGTACGTTGAGGAGCTCATCGGCCCTGACACGGTGAACACCATGCCTCCCGCCACGCTGGTCGCATTCAACGATCACGGCAAGGTCGAGTCACGCATCCGGCGTGACGTCCCCGGCGCTCGCGCGGTGTTCGATCGCTTGACCCGTGCCGGCGTGCCCGTGGACGCGTTGATCGATCAACTGGAGCCCGAAGGCGTGCGCGCGTTCGCCAAGTCGTACGACGACCTTCTCTCGGCGCTCGAGGCACGCCGCCGTGAGCTGCTCGCGCAGCGAGGGGCCGGCCGTTGAGCGACGCCCGCGTCGCCGCGGGAGCGTTCTCCGAGCGGATCGCGGCGCGGGTGAAGGCGCTGCGTGCCGCGGACTGGCCGAGACGGCTGCTCGCCCGCGATGCCCGCCTGTGGGGCGACGCGCCCGGTCGGGTCGAAGCCGTGACGCAGCGCCTGGGCTGGGTGCATGCCCCGAGGGCGATGCGAACGCGCACGCGGGAGTTCCTCGATCTCGCGGCGAACGTCTCCGCCGTCGGTTTCACGCGCGTGCTCCTGCTCGGCATGGGGGGTTCGAGCCTGGCGCCCGAGGTGCTGTCGCAGGTCTTCCCCGCCAGGCGTCACGGACTCCCGCTGCATGTCCTGGACGACACCTCGCCGGCCGCGGTGCGCGCGGCGCTCGCGGCGGGGGACCCGGCGCGCACACTCGTCGTCGTGTCGTCCAAGTCCGGCGGCACGGTCGAGGTCACGTCGTTCGATCGCGCCTGCTTCGCTCGCGTGGCCTCGGTGCTCGGGGCCAGCGCCGGCCAGTCGTTCGTGGCCATCACCGACCCGGGCACCGCGCTCGAGGCGCACGCGCGCGAGCGCGGCTATCGCCAGACGTTCTTGAATCCCGCCGACATCGGCGGGCGCTACTCGGCCATCTCCTGCTTCGGCTTGGTCCCGGCGACGCTGATGGGGCTGGACGCGGAGGCGCTGTGTCGCGAGGCGAGAGCCGAGTTGACCGAGTTCGAGCAGGCCGGGACGGCGTTGGGGATCGGCGCGGCGCTGGGAGAGATGGCGCTCGCGGGTCGCGACAAGCTCACGCTCGTGCTGCCGCAGGAGCTGGCGCCGCTCGGCGCATGGATCGAGCAGCTCGTGGCCGAGAGCACCGGCAAGGACGGGCTCGGCATCCTTCCGGTCGAGGGCGAGCGCCTCGCCGAGCCGAGCGCCTATGGGAGCGATCGCGTCTTCGTCTCCGTCTGCCTGGGCGCGTCACCCGTCGCGATGGCTGGGACGCTCGATCGGCTCACCGCGGCGGGACACCCCGTCATCCGCTGGGTGCGCAGGTCTGCCGACGAGATCGGCGCGGAGTTCGTGCGCTGGGAGCTCATCACGGCGGTCGCGAGCGCCGTGCTGCGTGTGAATCCTTTCGACGAGCCGAACGTGGCCGAGGCGAAGACCGCGACCAAGGACGTCCTCGCGCGGGCGCTCGTGAACGGCGAGCTGCCGCAGTCCGAACCGCGCGCCCGCTCGGGGGCGCTCACGCTTCATGCACCGGATCACGTCGCGGTGACCGGTGCCAGCGCACGGGACTGGGCGGCGGTGTTCCTGGGGCTCTTGCGCCCCGGCGACTATGCCTCGGTGCTGGCGTGGATGGCTCGCACCGACTCGCGCCACGCGCTGCTCACTCGACTGCGGCACGCGATCCGCCATGCCAGCCGCGCGGCCACGACGCTCGGCTACGGGCCGCGCTACCTCCACTCCACGGGACAGCTGCACAAGGGCGGACCTGCGACGGGGGTGTTCCTACAGATCACGTCCGAGTCCGGCGACGAGCCGATTCCCGGCGTCGCGTACGGATTCCGCATGCTCAACGAAGCGCAGGCCGCCGGGGACCTGGGCGCGCTCTCGGATCACGGCCGGCGCGTGATGCGCGTGCACGTGAGTGGCGATCCGGACGCGGGGCTCCTCCAGCTCGCGTCAGCGTTTGAACAGGCGGCCAGCGTCCGAGCCTGACGCCACCGCGACCGACCGCCGCGAGGTGGCGCGCGGGCGCCACTCGGCTACACTCATGATTCGCGCCCTCCCCTGACACCCCGGAAAACCACATGCGACCTGCCTTGAAGCACCCGGCGTTCGGCCGACGCAGCCTGCTCGCGCTGCTGGCGCTCCTCCCCCTCCTGGGCGCCACCCCGCCTCCGGCGCCACCGACCAAGCCTGCCACCCCGGGTGCGCGTGCCACCGTGCAGCGGGACATGGCGGCCCGCCGTGCGCTCGAGGGCGTCACTGAGCGCTACCGCACACTTCGGGGCTATCACCTCGAAGGGCGCGGCGCGTCCAAGTTGACGAGCGCGCAGGGCGAGAACGAGAAGGTCACCTGGGTGCGCTTCCTCGTGTCACGGCCCGACCGCAACGCGAGCGAGATCCGCACCGCCGACATGACCACCCGGCTCGTGATGGACGGCGACAGCCTGTGGACGGCACTACCCGAGCTCGGGCAGTACCAGGTGCAAGCGGTTTCCGCAGTGCGTGCCAGCGTGGACAGCGCAGTGTTCGCGCGACAGTTCGACCCCGCCGAGGAGTACGGCCGGCTGCTCGAGACGGTCGTCGCCATGCGCGCGCTGGGACGCGACACCGTGCACACGAACGCCGGCGTGGTGGTGTGCGACCGCTACGCGGTGACCACCACCGCCGCTACGCAGGCCGGCGAAAGCATCAAGGTGCATCCGCGCATCCTGTGGGTGGACCCGGCCACGCGCATGGTGCTCCTGGACTCCGTGAGCATCGAGCAGCAGCACCCGCAGCTCGGCGCGCTCACGTCGGTGAACGTG
>JAHFBW010000245.1 GCA_023249845.1 Candidatus Eiseniibacteriota bacterium | reverse complement strand
GCACGGCGGAGCGCTTCACCGGATAGCGCGAGAGCGCGTCGGCCACCTCGGCCTTCGCCTTCTCGGACCACGCAAGCGTGGCCGGCGCGTCGACGGGCATGACGGTGCCGTGGGTCATGGGAGCCTCCTCGCTTCGCTCATCTCAGCACCTTCGCTTCGCTCATCACGAGCTTCATCGGTCGATCTCCCCGAGCACGATGTCGATGCTGCCGATCGCCGCGATGACGTCGGCGACGAGCTTGCCCTGCACCATGACCGGGAGGGCCTGCAGGTTCACGAACGAGGGCGAGCGCACCTTCATGCGCCACGGCCGGGACGAGCCGTCGCTCACGAAGTAGAAGCCGAGTTCGCCCTTCGGCGCTTCGATCGCCTGGTAGGCCTCACCCACCGGCGGGAAGAAGCCGTGCGCCACGATCTTGAAGTGGTGGATCAGGGCCTCCATCGAGGTCTTCACCTCTTCCTTGGGCGGCAGCACGTACTTGAAGTCGCGCAGGCGGTACTCGCCCTTCTCCCCGAGCTTCCGCACGCGCTGGATCGCCTGCTTCGCGATGCGTGTGGCCTGCCGCATTTCGGCGACGCGCACGGCGAACCGGTCGAACGCGTCGCCGTGCTTTCCGAGCGGCACGTCGAAGTCGTAGGTCTCGTAGCCAGAATAGGGCTCGGCCTTGCGCAGGTCCCAGTTCACGCCCGAGCCGCGGAGCGACGGACCGGTCACGCCCCACGCTAGCGCGTCCTTTGCGGTCAGCGGCGCGACGCCCTTCGTGCGCGCCAGCCAGATCGGGTTCTTCGTGAGCAGCGATTCGTACTCGTCGATGTGCGCGGGCATCTCGTCCACGAACTTCTCACAGCGCTCGAGCAGTCCGGCCGGGATGTCCATGGCGAGCCCGCCGACGCGGAAGTAGCTCGCAGTCATGCGCGCGCCGCACACCATGTCGTAGATCGAGAGCACCTTCTCGCGCTCGCGGAAGCAGTACCAAAACACCGTGAGCGCGCCGATGTCGATGGCGTGGGTTCCAAGCCAGACGCAGTGCGCGCTGATGCGCGTGAGCTCGGTGAGCAGCACGCGGATGGCCTGGACGCGCTCGGGCACCGTGATGTCGAGCAGCTTCTCGGCCGAGAGGCAGAGTGCCAAATTGTTGCTCAGCGGAGCCAGGTAGTCCATGCGGTCGGTCTGCGGGATGGACTGCGTGTACGTCTTGTACTCCGCCTGCTTCTCCATACCGGTGTGCAGGTAGCCGATGATCGGCTTGCACGCCACGACGTTCTCGCCGTCCAGCTCGAGCGCCACACGCAGCACGCCGTGCGTGCTGGGGTGCTGCGGCCCCATGTTGAGCGTCATGGTCTCACTGCGCACGGTAGCGAACCTTCTTGGGAGCGAGCTTCTTTAAGGCCGGCGACGGCAGCTTCCGGCCGGGCGTGTTGTGCGTGAACGCCACTTCCTCGTAGCCGAGCGGGGAATCCTTTCGCAGCGGCCAGCCCACCCAGTCCTCGGGCAGGAGGATGCGCGTCATGTCCGGGTGGCCAGTGAATGTGATGCCATAGAAGTCGTACGTCTCCCGCTCGTGCCAGTTCGCGGTGGGCCACACGCCGCACACGGTGGGCACGCGCGGCTGCTCCTCGGGCACGCGCACCTTTAGCGTGAAGCGCGCCGCGTGCTGCACCGAGAGCAGGCTATAGACGCACTCGAAGCGCGGCACGTGCGGCAGCAGGTCCACGCCGCCCATCCACGACAGCATCTCGAACCCACACTCGGGATCGTCGCGAAGGAACGTGCACACGCCGACCAGTTGGTCCGCGGGCAGGAACAGCGTGAAGTCCCGAACGGCCTCGCCGCGCTGGCGCTCGAACGCGACACCGAGGAACTGCTCGCGCAGCCGTTGCTCGACCCGCTCGGGAGCCAGCGTCACGCGGCCGCCCCCTTGCGCTTCTTCTTCCGCGGGAACGGCCCCAGCTCGATCTTCGAGGTGAGGATCTTCTCCTGGAGCTTCATGATGCCGTGGAGCAGGCCCTCGGGACGCGGCGGACAGCCGGGCACGTAGACGTCCACCGGCACGATCTTGTCCACGCCCTGGAGGATCGCGTAGTTGTTGAACATGCCGCCGCACGAGCTGCACGCGCCCATCGCGATGACCCATTTGGGATCCGGCATCTGGTCGTAGAGCTGGCGCAACACCGGCGCCATCTTGATGCTCACGCGACCCGCCACGATCATGAGGTCGGCCTGGCGCGGGCTGCCGCGGAACACCTCGGCGCCGAAGCGCGACACATCGAAACGCGGGCCGGCGATGGCCATCATCTCGATGGCGCAGCAGGCGAGCCCAAACCCGAGCGGCCAGATGGCGTTCGCGCGCGCCCAGTTCACCAGGCTTTCGACGGTGGTGAACAGGATGCCGCGCTCGAGCTCGTCGCGGAGGCGGTCCTCCTCGCTCACCGGCATCACCAGCTCGGCGGCCGGACGCGACGGGGCCTGCTGCGCGAGAGTGCGGAACGGGTTGTCGCGGGGGTCGGTCATCGTTGGAGGCTCTTCGCTTCGCTCATCGGACGGGGCCTCGGTTCACTCCCACTCGAGCGCGCGCTTTTTCAGGAGATACAGGTAGCCGATCAGCAGGATGACGATGAACAGCACCATCTCGATCAGGCCGTACAGCCCGAGCGAGTGGAACGCCACCGCCCACGGGTAGAGGAACACGGCTTCGATGTCGAACAGGATGAACAGCACCGCCACCATGTAGAACTTCACTGTGAAGCGGCCGCGGGCATCTCCCACCGGGTCCACGCCGCACTCGTAGGCCGCCACCTTCTCGGGCGTCACCCGGCGCGGCACGATGATCGAGGAGGCCAGGATCGTGACCGCACCGAAGCCCAACCCGACCGCCACGAACAGCAGGACCGGCAGATACTCGAGCATGCCGCGCGTCGTCCTCCGTTGGCAGGCGCGTCGTGCGCCTCCGAACACCGCAACCTACGCGGCCCCTCCGCCAGCGTCAAGCCTCTGTGGCGCTTGCGTCAGTGGAGTTTCCGGATCGCTTCCGTGAGCGCCGGAACCACCTCGAACAGGTCACCGACGAGACCGTAATCCGCCACCTTGAAGATGGGTGCGTCGGCGTCCTTGTTGATGGCCACGATGCAGCGAGACGACGACATGCCGGCGAGGTGCTGGATCGCTCCCGAGATGCCGACCGCCACGTAGAGCTTGGGGCTCACCGTCTTGCCCGTCTGTCCCACCTGGTCGCCGTGCGGACGCCACCCGGCGTCCACCACTGCGCGGGAGGCCCCCACCGTGGCGCCGAGCGCGTCGGCGAGCTGCTCGACGAGCGTGAAGTTCTCCGGCCCCTTCAAGCCGCGCCCGCCCGAGACGATGATCTCGGATTCCGTGAGGTCGGGCTTGTCGCCCGTGACGCCCGACGTGCCGGTGACGATCGCGCGCGGCGCATTGGCGTCCCAATCGAACGCGAGTGACGAGACTTGGGCCGCGCGACCGGGCACCGGCGTCGCGGGGGCGAACACCTTGGGACGAAGCGTGGCGATCGCCGGCGTCATCGGGAACGCGAGCATCTCGAACGCCTTCCCCGCCATGATCGGCCGGCGGGCCTTGAGCTTGCCGCTGCTCGCGTCGAGCGCGGTGCAGTCCGCGGCGAGTCCCACGCCGAGCAGCGCCGCGACGCGGGGCGCCAGGTCCTTGCCCAGCGACGAGGCGCCGAACAACACCACCTTCGCGCCGGTCTCGCGGGCGGCCGCCGCGACGGCCACGGCGTAGCCGGCGCCGTCGTAACGCGTGAACGCCTCGTGCTTCGCCGACAGCACGTTCGCGGCGCCCGCCTCGCCGAGCGACGCCAGCCCCTCGTCGGAGGCGCCGCAGTGCACGGCCGTCACCGTGCCACCAAGCGCCGCCGCGAGGCGCGTCGCCTCGCCGACCGCCTCACGCGCCACCGGGCGCACGTGGCCATCCCGCTGCTCGATGTAGACCAAGATGCTCATGAGATCACCTTCGCGTTGCGCTTCATGATGGCCTTCGCGCTGCTCTTTGAGATGACCTTCGCGTTGCTCATTGAGATCACCTTCGCGTCGCTCATCAGGACGACCTTCGCGTTGCTCATAGGACCTTCGCCTCCTCGCGCAGCGCGCGGATCAGCTCGGGAACGGCGGCAACGCCCTCGCCCACGATGCGGCCGGCGGCGCGCGGCGGCGGCAGTTCCAGCGCCAGGCGCTCGAGGTGCGGCGGGCCCAGGTCCACCACGCGCTCCTCGATCACCTTCTTCTTCGCCGCCATGATGCCCTTGAGCGACGCGTAACGCGGCTCGTTCAATCCCTTGTCGGTCGTGAACACGGCGGGCAGCGGGACCTGCACCACCTCGCGGCCGCCCTCGATCTCGCGCTCCACGTTCGCGGTGGTGCCCGCCAGTTCGAACTTCGCCAGCACCGACACGCACGGCCGGCCGAGCAGCGTGGCGAGCATGGGCCCGACCTGTGCGCCGTCGTCGTCCACGGCCTGCTTGCCGAGCCAGACGATGCCCGCGTCGAGCGGACGGATGACATCGGCAAGCGCCTTCGCGATGGCGAGCGCGTCGGGGATCGCCGCTTCGGCCTTGAGATGGATGCCCCGGTCGGCGCCCATCGCGAGCGCGTTTCGCAGAGTGGTCTGAACCCCCGCGCCACCCAGCGACACCACCACGACCTCGCCCGCGCCCACCTGTTCCTTCACGCGCAACGCCTGCTCCACGGCGAACTCGTCGTACGGGTTCAGGATCATCGTGACACTCGTGGGATCGAGCGTGCAGCCGTCGGCGGCCACCTTCACGCGTGTCTCGGTATCGGGCACCTGCTTGACGCACACGACCTGGAGCACCGGGGAGATCTCCTTGAAGAGGTTCACGGCGTGAACCGCCGGGGGCCCCGGTCGGGGTCCCGTCGAGTGGCCGCGCCTGTCATCTCGTTCGTGCGCGCACGTCCGCTTCGGAGACTCGCGCGGACGCGGCGTGGGCTTGGAAGGTGGGGTTGGGCCGTGCAGTCTCGCGGCCCCGCGCAGCGGGTGTCAACTCACTCGCGACGCATGCCGCAGCACGTGCGCGACGCGAGGCGCGGGCTCGCAGATCGCGTCCACGCCGCGGCGCGTCAGAGGTCCTCGCGTGTCGCGTCCGAAGGCAGAACGAAGCTCTCCGGTGCGCTCGCCAGCCGCAAGCGACCCCCCTCGAGCACCACCTCGGCCAGCCGGCCGCGGCCGTTGTAGCCGCTCGACATCACGGCGCCGTAGGCGCCCGCGTCGAGCAGCGCGACCAGGTCGCCGGTCACGAGCGGCGGAAGTGGCTCGTCCATGGCGAACCGGTCGCT
>JAHFBW010000244.1 GCA_023249845.1 Candidatus Eiseniibacteriota bacterium | reverse complement strand
GAACCATCCCAACCCGTTCACACTGGAGACCCTGATCGGGTTCGACCTGCCGCTGGCGGGCCGCGCGAGGCTCGAGGTATTCGATCTTGCGGGCCGCCGCGTCGCGACCCTGGTGAACGCGGAGTACGAGCCTGGGCGCTACCACATTGTGTGGAATCGCCAAGGTTCGAATGGTCGCGCGCCGGCGGGCATCTACACATGCCGCCTCGCGGCCGGCGGGCGCGAGTTCAAGCGACAGTTGGTGGTCTTCTAGCAGGCGCTGTGGGAGGCGGAGGATGGGGCACGCCCCGTCCTCCGTTTGCGGATCGAGGCGTGGACGGTCGCGGGGCGGAGCCTCCCGTGGAGGGGAACGCCGAGAGGACGAGAACGGCGGCCCCCCGCTCGGGGCCGGGGACGCGGGCAAGGCGCCCTGCCAGGACGGTCATCCTGCCGCAGGTGGCATCCATGCCAGGAGGGGCGAGTGCGGGCGCCGAAGGCAGCGCCGTGGTTCATTCCGGATGCTACGCCGCTGGCCGCTCCCGCCCAAGGTCCATCGCACGCCGCACCATGGACAGGAACGCGCTCGCGAGCATCACGACGGCGCCGAGCCAGACGAGGTTGATGAAGGGCTTCGTGCTCACCTCGACCGCGAGCGTCTCGCTGTCCTTCGTGCGCTCCTGGCCAGGCAGCGCCAGCAGAACGCGACCGCCATCGGCGGGGTCCGCGGTCACGATCGAGACCGTGCCGCCGCTCGGCAGGTAGGCCGGCGTCATCTTGCGGCGCGCGTCGGCGACCGACACCTCCATGCTGGGCTTCAACGGCACGGTGCGGCCGCCGATGTCCGCCACCACGTTCGCCGTGAGCTTCATGCGACCCTCACCCGGCTCCGGCAGGAAGCTCTCGAACGTGTACTTCACATTTCCCACCTGCTTCGTCTCGCCGACCTTGAACCAGGTGCCGCCGGCCTCGTCCTCGCCCACCATCTCGAGCGGCGAGATGTAGATGTCGTGCGTCAGGAAACGCTCGATGTGCGGCTTCTTCATGTAGCCCTGGTTGTACTCGCTCCAGTAGAACTTGGCGTTCGCGGTGAAGCGCCGCTCGGGCGACACCACGGCGATGATGGCGTGGTCCTTGCCGTCCACGTCGCGCCGCATGCCCTCGAACACGAGGTCGTAGCCGAGCGCCTTGCGCGATTCCCCGCGAGGCAGCTGCACCTGCGCCTCGCGGCCATAGCCGCTCGAGGCGATGACGCCGATGATCAGCACCGAGGCGCCCATGTGGCCCAGGAAGGCCACGCCGTGCTTCCAGCCGGCGCGAAAGCCGCGCAGCGTCACCATGAGGTTCGAGGCCAGCGCAAACGCCATCGCGAACACGATCGCCGCGGGCACCGGCTGTCGCACGCCGATGAACACCGCGACCAGTGCTGCGACGACGCCGAAACCCGCGGCCGGCAACGCGGCGCGCAGGAATGCCTCGGGCTCGTGCTGCCGCCAGCGCAGCAGCGGCGCCACGCCGAGCAACACGCCCATGGCAATCGCCAGCGGCGCGTTGACCAGGTTGTAGTAGCTGGTCTGCACGTTGCTCGGAGGGCCGAACAGACGCGTGATGAGCGGCGCGCTCATGCCCACGGCGACGAGCGCGCACATGAGCATGAACACGAGCTGGCCCAACCACATGAACGACTCGCGCGAGAACGCGCCGAGCGCCTCGGGCGCGCGCGGGATCTCGCGAAAGCGGCTGAGCAGCAAGGTGTAACCGGTCAAGCCCGCCATGGCGATCATCCCGATCAGGAAGCCTCCGAGCCCGAACGGGATGCGCCAGTCGTCGTTCGCCGCGAACGAGTGCACGGAGAAGTCGGCCAGCACTCCGCTGCGTGTCAGGAACGACGCGTAGAGCACCAGCACGTAGCTCGTCACGGCGAGGAAGAAGTTCGTGCGCCGGAGCGAGCCGGTGACTCGCTGGACCAGGAGGCCGTGGACGAGCGCGATGTTCGCGAGCCAGGGGATCAACGAGCCGTTCTCGACCGGGTCCCAGCCCCAGTAGCCGCCCCAGCCGAGCACCTTGTAGGCCCACACGCCACCCATGATGAACCCCGTGGCCTGGATCGCGGTGGAGAACACCGCCCATGGCAGTACGGGCTTCACCCAGCCGTCGTAGTCACGCTTGACGAGCGCCGCGCACGCGATCGCGAACGGCACCACGAATGACGAGAACCCGGTGAACAGCACGGGAGGGTGGATGGTCATCCACCAGTCCTGGAGCAACGGGTTCAAGCCGACGCCGTCGGTGTAGGCCGCCTTGCTGGCCAGGAACGGTCCGCGCACCACGCTCACGAACGTCAGCATGATGACCGGCAGGTTCAGGAAGAACAGCGCCGGCTCGGTGAGCGCGTGACGCCAGCGCATGAGCACGAGTCCGAGCGTGGTCGTGAGCAGCGCCCACAGCAGGAACGTGCCCTCCTGCCCGCCCCAGAATGCGGCGTATACGTAGCGCGACGGCATGTCACGCGACGAGTAGTCGTGCACGTACTGGAACTGGAACTGGTGGCTGAACAGGATCCACCACAGGAACGCCGCGCCGCCCAGAAGCGCCAACCACTGCAGCCGGAACGCCGCACGCGCCACGGGCGAGGCGCCTTCGCGGCCGAGCAGCCCCGCGAACCACGCGAACCCGGCGGTCACCGCGGACAGGAACGCCAGCCAGCACGCCACCTGGCCCCAGTTCAAGGCGCCGCTCGCCGTGAGCCCGGCGCCCAGCAGCAGCGTGGGAACGAGCAGCGCCAGCGTCGTGGTGAGCGCCGGACGGCTCACGAGCGAACGCCTCCAGCGGCGCGCTCGGCCTCAGCCTGGTACTTGGACGGGCACTTGACGAGCAGCTGCTCGGCCTCGAAGTGATCGCCCTGGAACTTGCCGATCGCCACCACGCTCACCGCCTGGTCGAAGTTACCCGGGATGACCCCGCGGTATTCCACGGGCATGACATCGCCCTTCTCGTCGCGCAGGTTGAATCGTAGGAACTGTTCATCGGTCTTCAGGATGTAGTCCTTGTCGGCGAGCTTGCCGTTCACCTGCACGAGGCCGCTCGCCGTGCGGGCCTCGGCGAAACCGATGTACGGCGTCATCGTGCGCTTGAAGCTCGAGACTCCGACGGTCGCGGCCACGGCGAGCAGGACGACGGCCACGATCACCTTGAGGTTCATCGTCTCTCCATGTCGCGAAGCCGCCGCTCGACGCGCAGGATCCAGCCAAACAGCAGCCCCCACACGAGCAGCGAGACGCCGAGCACCACCCAGTTGCGGTCCATGAGCTTTCCCAGTGTGATCAGACCGACGGCCGCCGCTCGAGCCGGAACACGCGCACGCGCAGTGACTGCAGCCAGGTGAACAGGAACGTGAATCCGACGAGCATCGACAGGAAGCACCAGCGGATGAAGGGATCCATGTCGACCTTCCCAGTGGCGTTGATGATGGGATCGGGGTGCAGCGTGGAATAGATGCGCGGCACCACGAAGACGAGCGGCGGCACCGCCACGAATGCCGCGATGGAGTAGACCGCGGACAGCCGCGCCCGCCGTTCCTCCCCTTCGATGCTGCCACGCAGTGCAAGGTACGCGCCATAGATGAGAAGCACGAAGAAGATGCTGGTCTCTCGTGGATCCCAGTTCCAGTACGAACCCCACATCGCCCTGGCCCAGAGCGAGCCCGATACCGTCGCGACAATGCAGAACAGGATACCCAGCTCCGCGGCGGCGGCGGCGTGGTCATCGTGATGCAGATCGCGCTTCCACAAGTACAAGGCGCTGTGAAGCATGGACCAGCCGAGCGCGAGAACGGTGACCCAGGCGGTCGGGATGTGGAAGTAGAGGACGCGGGTGGTCTCCGCGAGCACGGGAACGAGGGGGGCCCAGAGCAGGCTCACGACCATCGTGGCCGCGATCCACAAGAAGATGCCGTAGCGCCAGATCATCTTGATACGCCCGGGTCTCGAGCGCGGCGGCTCCGCGAGACCCGGATCAATCCTCCCAGAGATGGTCGTAGAGTAGCAGGCTGATGGCGAACAGCGCCACCGCGTACGCCCCGAGCAGGCGCGCGTCACCGCCCACCGGCATGCCGTCCCACTGCGCGCGCGTTCCCGACACACCCGAGGCGAGCACGGGTAGGAGGAGCGGCAGCGAGACACCGGCGAACAACGCGCCGCGGCTCCGCGTCTGGGCGATCACGGCGCCGACGAGCGTGCTCGACGCGGCGAGCGACAGCGTGCCGAGCCCCAGGATCAGCAGGAACTGCGGCCAGCGCACCGGCGGTGCGCCGGTGAGCACGAGGAACAGCGGCACCGTCACCACCTCGACGACGATCAAGAACAGGATGTTGAACAGCAGCTTGCCGAGCGCGATCTCGGTGGGCGACACGACGAGGCGCAGGAACTGCAGCGTGCGGCTCTCGACCTCGCGCACGAACGCGTGGCTCATCGAGGCGAGCGCGGCGAACAGCAGCGTGATCCACAGCAGTGCGGACAGGAGATCGCTGCGGTCCGGCAGCCGGCCGGCGGCGAATGTCACCGCGGTGAGGCTCGTGACCGCGAACAGCAGCGCCGCGTTCAGCCCGTAGCGCGTGCGCCACTCGCTGCGGCACTCCTTACGAAGGATCGCCCAGACCGCGGCCGTGGAGCTCGAGGCGCCGTTCGGCAAGCTGGACCTCCTGGGGATCGTTGGTCGCGAGCATCACGAGTCCGCGCCCCGCGTGGTGCCGCACGACGTCTCGCACGGCGTCCCGCCCGGCGTCGTCCAGGTGACCGCTGGGTTCGTCCAGCAGCAGCACGACCGGCTGGTGGAGCAGCGCGAACGCCAGCCGCAGACGTTGCTTCATACCGCTCGAGAATGCCGCGACCCGGTCACGGGTCCGCGCGCCGAGCCCGACTCGGTCGAGCACGGACTGCGCCGCCTCGACGGGGTCGGCGATGCGCCGGCATTCCCCCGCGAAGCGCAGGTTCTCGAGTGCCGTGAACTCCTCGTAGAACTCGAGCTCGGGGGAGGCGAGGCCCACCGCGCGGCGGCGCTCGGTGGGACCGAGTTCGCGGGCGCCCAGTCGCAGCGTGGTGTGACCCGCGCTTGGCTTGATCAGGCCGGCGAGGATCTTGAGCAGCGTGCTCTTGCCACTGCCGTTGGGCCCCGTCACCGCCACCGCGCCGGGGCCGTCGAACACGAACGCCAGGTCGTCCACGCCGGTGGTGCGGCGACCGTAGCGATGCGTGAGTCGCTCGGCGCGCAGGCTCGGCGCGAGGTTGTCGCTCAAACCCGGGCCCCGCGCGCGGGAGAGGCGGCGCCGGGAAGCGGCGGCAGCTCCGCGAGCAGCCGCTCG
>JAHFBW010000243.1 GCA_023249845.1 Candidatus Eiseniibacteriota bacterium | reverse complement strand
ACAAGATGCGCTACGGTGACCAGTTGATCGCCGGCGAGTCACTGTTCATCGTCGAGAGCGAGCCCGCGGGTTACATCGCGTTCGCCGCCAACGAGGCGTTGAAGGCGGCCCGCGTCAAGCTCATCGACGCGTCGTTGTTCGGCGCGTACGGCCGGCTCTACCTGTCGGGCGCGGAGGCGGACATCGACGCCGCCCGCGCCGCGGCGATCCGCGCGCTCGGCACCGTGAAGGGCCGCCCCGAGAGCTCCCCCGCCGCTCGCTGAGGCGCCGCGGCACGTCTGCTTTCAACCCGGAGGCGCCGGGGCCGACGCGGACGGTTCGTGGCGCGTCGCGTGCAGCGCCATCGCGATCGCCGCGACCAGCAACAGTGATCCGCAGAAGTAGGGAGCACCCGGGATCGCCACGCCGCCGTGGGGCTTCAAGAAGTAGGCGAACACCTGCGTGAACAACACCGGGCCGATGATGCCGGTGATGCCCATGACGCTGGCGTTCGTGCCCTGGAGCAGGCCGTACTCGTTGGGCGCGACGCGGCGCGCGAGTAGTCCCTGGAGCGGCGGCCCGGTGAAGAACATGAGACCGAAGATGGGCACCGACGCCATGAGCGCGGCTCCGGTTCCCGCGAGGCCGTAGGCGAGGAACCCGAGCGTGCCGCCGGTCAAGCCGAGCAGCAGCGTGCGTCGCTCGCCCAATCGCTTCACCGCCGGCCCCACGAGTGCCCCCTGAACGACGATGGTGCACGCGCCCACGCCGGCGAGCATCAATCCGACGGTGCGGGCACTCCAGGCGTAGCGATGTTCGGTGTAGAGCACGAATGTGCTCTGCAGCGCCATGTGCGCGAGCATGTAGAGCCCGTACACCGAGACCAGCTCGAGCAGGCCGGACCGGCGCGCCAGCAGGGCCAGAGCTCCCACCGGGTTGGCCCGTCGCCAATCGAACGCACGACGGTTCTCGGGTGCCAGCGACTCCGGAAGGACGAACAGGCCATAGCCAAAGTTGAGCAGCGCCAGCACCGCGGAGGCCCAGAACGGTGCTCGCGGTGACAGGCCCCCCAGCAGCCCGCCCACCGCAGGCCCGAGCACGAACCCGGCGCCGAACGCGGCACCGAGGAGACCGAAGCTCGCCGCGCGCTTCTCGGGCGGCGTGACATCGGAGATGTAGGCGAGCGCGGTCGAAAAACTCGCGGCGGTGATGCCCGAGATCATGCGGCCCACGAACAGCCAGCCGAGCGACGGGGCCAGCGCCATGAACACGTAGTCGAGGCCGAGCCCGAGGCAGGAAAGCAGGAGGACGGGCCGCCGGCCGAACCGGTCCGACAGGGAGCCCGAGATCGGGGAGCACAGGAACTGCATGAGCGCCCATGCCGAGCCGAACACTCCCAACATGCTGGCCGCGCGCGCGGTGTCTCCTCCCATGAAGTGCTCGACCAGCCGTGGCAGTACCGGGATGATGAGCCCGATCGCGAGAACATCGATCAGCACGGTGACGAAGATGAACGCCACCGTGGCGCGGCGGGGCCCCGGCAGGGGTGGCGAAACGGGTGCTCCGGCCCCGCTCAAAACAGCTCGCCCTGCGGCCAGCGCTCGCGCGGCTCCACCGCGACCAGACCGAGCCGTCGCTTCATCTCATTGGCACTCGCCGGGGAATGGCCCGCCCAATGGTTGTTGAAGTATCCGAACACCTCGCGCACTCGTCCGAGCGTATTCCCGAGGTCGGATTGCCAAGCCTCGAACGAATCCGTGCGGTCGATCTGCACCCGGTCATAGCGCTCGATCTCGCGGCGGTCTCCGAGCCAACGCAAGTAGAGGAAGTCCGCCGTGACCTCGGTCACGCGTGGCAGCTCTCGCCACTCGGTCCATGCCACGGCCGCGCCGTGGCGGCGGAGCAGCTCCCACACCTCGGGCGTGTGCCATGAGACGTGGCGAAACTCGACGGCGAGCCGCACGTGCCGAGGTTTCGCCGTGAGGAAGACGTCGAGGTCGCGCCGCGTCTGCTCGTCGCGCTGGAACTCCGCGGGCATCTGCGCCAACAGCGGGCCGAGCCGCTCGCCGAGCGGTTCCATCGAGCGCGCGAACGCCTGGAGCGCGGCGCCCGCGTCTTTGAGCAGCGCCTCGTGCGTGAGATCTCGCGGCAGCTTGGCCGCGAAGCGGAACGACTCCGGAGTGTGGCGCGCCCACGAGCGCGCGATGGTCGCCTTGGGCGCTTGGTAGAACGTGGTGTCCAGCTCGACGGTGTCGAACACCTGAGAGTAGAAGGGCAGTCGGTCCTCCTGTTTCGAGCCCGGCGGGTAGAACACCCCCTGCCAGTCGGGATAGGACCAGCCCTGCGTCCCGAGCCGGATCGTCGCCGTCACGGCGTGTGCTTCCTGCGGAACGGCTTCGTGACCGCACGACCGACCGCGCTCGCCCCCTTCCCCACGGCCGCCGCGCCCGAGCGCGCGCCGTGCGCGGCGCGTGTGCCGAGCCCGGCGCCGGCCGGCGCCGGGAGATCCAGCCGCTCGCGCAGGAACATGCTCACGCGCTTCTCGTACAGCTCGCGGTGGTGGATCCACGCCTCGGTGTGCTTCACGTCGTCCATCGTCCACGTCTCACCCGCGAGCCCGAGCGACGCGGTGAGGCGCTCGACCTGCTTTCGCGAGAAGCGGTCCCCCATGCGCGTCTGGATGAGCAGCACGGGGCGGCCATTCAACGAGCGGAGCGCCGGGGTCACATCCAGCTCGCCCGGGTCGTGACCGGTGATGAGCTTGCCGAGCTGGCGCGCCAGCTCCGCCAGTGCGAACGCCGGCAGGTGGAGCACGTACTGGAAGCCGTCCGCGATCGCCGCGTCGCCGCTCGCGAACGGGCAGTCGGCCACCACGGCCGCCACGTCGGGGCGCTCCGCCGCGAGCGCGATCGCCGCCGAGCCGCCGAGGGACTCGCCGTAGAGCGCCACGCGATGACCCGCGAGGCCCGGGCGTGCCCGTACCCAATCCAGCGCGGCGCGCGCGTCGCGAAGCTCCCAGTAGCCGAGCGTGGTGGGCTTTCGGTTGAATCGGCGTGCCGAACGGAAGTCCACGTTCAGGACGTGGACACCGAGCTGGTGGAGGAACTGTCCATAGCGCCACATGCGGCGGTGGTCGCGGGCGTAGCCGGCGAACAGCACCACGGTCGCGGGACGTGTGCCCTCCAGGTACCAGCCGTCCAGGTGGTCGTCCTCGCCGACCGGGACGCGCACGTGCAGTGACTTCGAATCCAGGTTCTCGACACCACCGAGGTCCGCGGGCACCGACGGATAGAGCGCGATCCACGCCGAGCCACCCGCCAGGACGAGCAGCGCGCTCACGAGTAACACGATGACATTGCGCATGGCGGGACACCCTAGCAGAACCTGTGCGGGCGCTCGGAGAACCTCACCGTGGCCGCTTGCCTGTGGTCGTGTCGCGGCGCGGCGGGTACCAGGCATCGACATCGAGGCGCGGGCGGGGCCGGCCGAACGCACCCATGCCCGATGACGCCGGCATGGTCTTCCCAGGCTGCAGGTCCACGTGGAGTCGCCACACGCCATCGCTCCCGAGCTTGGCGACGAAGCTGCGCTCGGGCGTCGGGGCCGGACGGCCTTCCTGTCGCACGTTCACGAAACCCCCGACGCTCGGCTCGAGGAGCTCGAAGTGCACGTGCGCGGCATAGCCGCCGTAGGCATCTGGGAAGACGGTGCGGATGCGGTAGCGACCGCTGGTGTCCGTGCGCAGCGTGGCGGCGAGGCGCATGGCGCCGCCTGGCTTCGCGTATACCCCATGCGAGTCCGCGTGGTAGACGAACACCTTGCGCCCGCGCGCGGCGGTACCGTCGTGGTCGCGAACGATGCCCCACATCTCGAACGGCTCACCCGGTTCGTCGGCGGGAGCGAGTCGAACGTCCCACGACGCGGCGGGCCGGCTGCGCGGGTCCTCCGCCGCCACCGGGCTCGCCGAGCCGAACGTCCACAGCAGTAGGACGACGCAGCATGACGTCGCGCGCATCTCGCCCCTCGAATGTGTCGCTGCGACCAGGTGGCCGCGGCGACCGCATTCTCGCACGAGCGCCGGGCCGTCATCGAGCGGCGCGCGTTTCGCGCGGGTGCCGTCAGTCCAGCTTTACCGTCCGCAGGGTCTGCGACGCGCCCTCGCCTTCCAGTCGGTAGAAGTAGACGCCGGCCGGCGCGCCATGGCCGTGGTCGTCGCGCCCGTCCCACGGAACGGCATAGGCACCCGGGGGCTGGAGCACGCCGTCCACGAGCCGGCGGATGGAGCGGCCCTGCGCGTCGTACACGACGAGCCGCACGCGCGCCGTCGCGTAGAGCTCGTATGAGATCAGCGTGCTCGAGGCGAACGGAGTCGGCCGTCCCGGCGATAAGCGAAGCGCGCGCGGCACGTTTCGCGGGGTCGGGTTCACGGCGAGCAGGCCCTCCGCGTGATCTCCGAAGACACGGAAGCTGAACGCGGCGGAGGAGGACACGCCTTCACTCGCCGCGGCGTCGTTCACGTACCAGCGCCCATGGATCGTGCGCCCGAGGAGTGAGGGGTCCGTGGGCACGGCGAGCGTGGCCGAGCCGTAGCCCTGGCCCGCGCCAATCCCTTGCAGCGTCGTCTCGACGCGCGCGAAGTCGGCGCTCGCGGGGATGCCACCGGCCGCTGGCGGTTCATCGAAGTCGAGCACGAGCACCGCCGAGGCACCGCCGAGCGCGCCGTGAAGCCCGAGCGTGAATGAGGGATTCCCGGAGAGAGCCGGCTCGAGCGCCACCGGCACGGGCTCGATGCCGTCGCTTCCCGGCACGCCCCCGCCGGTCACGATCGGAACCATGTCGGCCTCGCTGTAGAGCGAAGGTCGGTCGAACGGTGCGCTCGCCTGGCGCACGCGCGAGTCGGTCAGCGCGCCACGGAGGAACGCCACCAGCGCCCCCTGCTGCTGCGGGTTCAATCCCAGCGGCCGGATCACGGGCGGCTTGTTCGGCGCCGCGAAGTCTCCGCCCCGATTGTAGAACGCGACCACCTCCTCGAGTGTGCGGAACCGCCCGGTGTGGAAGTAGGACGAGCGCAATCCAGCGTTCCTCAAGCTCGGCGTCTTCATCGCGCCCAGGTCCGCGGGGTTGCCCGTCACCGCGAAACGACCGGCGTCCTCGGCCGTGGGGCGCACCCCGATGTAGTGGAACGCGTTGTCGCTGAATAGCGGCCCCGCGTGGCATCCGGCACAGCCCAGGGTCACGAACAGGCCCTGGCCCTGTTGCTGTTGTGGCGTGAGTGTCGCGCTCCCGGCGATGACCGAATCGATGCGCGCCTGGTTCGAGACGAGCGTTCGCTCGTAGGTGGCGATGGCGAGCGCGATGCGCGCGGCGGTCACGTCGGGGGTGCCGAACGC
>JAHFBW010000242.1 GCA_023249845.1 Candidatus Eiseniibacteriota bacterium | reverse complement strand
GGACACCTGACCGTCGCAGTTGGCGTCCCACGACGTGGCCTGGCCGTTCGTCAGATCGAGCGCGGCGGCGTTATTGCGGATCTGGCCGCCGACCACCGAGAAGTTGCCGCCGGCGTACAACACGCTGGAGGTGACGAGCAGCGCCTGCACCTGGTTGTTCGCGCTCGGATCCCACGCCGTGACCTGGCCGCTGGCCACGTCCAACGCCGCGAGGTTGTTGCGCGGCGTCCCGCCGACACCGTTGAACGAGCCGCCGACGAATACCTGGCCGCCGTTCGCGACGACCACCGACACGGTCCCGAACGCACTCGGGTTCCACGCCGTGGCGAGCCCGGTGGACGTGCTGAGCGCCGCGATCCGGCTGCGGTTCTGACCGCCGAGGGTGAGGAAGTCACCTCCGGCGTAAAGCGTGGAGCCGGCGAGCGACAGGCATTGCACGCTGTTGCCCGCATTCGGGTTCCATGACGTGGCGAGACCGGTGCCGGCGTCGAGCGCCGCGATGCGACTGCGCAGCTGGCCGCCGACGAGCGTGAACTGCCCGCCGACGTACACACTCCCGCCGCCCGCAACGATCGTGAACACCTGGTTGTTCGAGTTTGGATTCCATGAACTGGCGAAGCCCGACGAGGCATCCAGCGCGGCGACACGATTACGCGTCTGCCCGTCGATGGCGGTGAACTGTCCGCCCGCATAGACCAGGCTCGCGACCGGATCGAACCACAGCGCCAGCACCAGGCTGTTCGCGTTGGGGTTCCACAGCGGGTCGGCGGAACCGGTTCCGAAGTTCAGGGCGGCGATGCGATTGCGCGCCTGCCCGCCGATGGTCGTGAACTGGCCGCCCACGTACAGCACGCTCACGCCCGCGGCGAATGCGCGCACCGAGCTGTTCGCGTTCGGGTTCCAGGCCGTGGTCACGCCCGTCGCGGCATCCACGGCACCGATGCGATTACGCGCCACGCCGCCGAGGTTCAGGAAGTCGCCGCCCACGTAGAGCACGCCGCTGCGCAGGACGAGCGCGCGCACGACGCCGTTGGGTGCGGGATTCCAGGCGTCGACCGAGTGGTCGCTCAGCACGTGCGCCAGGTTCGCGCGCGACACGGCGCCGACCGCCGTGAACTGGCCGCCGATGAACCAGCCGCCGCTGCCGTCCGGGAGCGCGGCCGTGACGGTGCCGTTCACGCGCGGGAAGCCGCTCTCGGGCACACCGCTCGTGGCATCGACGGGCACGCCCGCACCGGTCACCGGGCCGACGAACGAGAAGCTGCCACCCAGGTAGAGCGTGTTGCCACGCAGCACTTGCGCGCTGACCTGGCCGTTGGTGATGAACACGTCGTCGCGCACGGTCTGCGCGCGCGCCACGCCGCCGGCCAGCGCCAGGCCGCACGCGAGCGCAAGCCCGGCGCGGAGCGCTTCGCCGCGCGAGGTACCGCGCGGCGACCGATTCGTGGAGCGGGGACTCACGGCAGCAGGATCACCCTCGCGTTCTGGAGCTGACCGCCACGGCGGAGCTTGACGAGATACAGCCCGGCCGGGGCGCGCACCCCACGTGCATCGCGGCCGTCCCAGCCGAACCGCGCGTGCGGCCCGAGCCAGCTCGGTCCCACGTGCTGCAT
Source organism: Candidatus Eiseniibacteriota bacterium (assembly GCA_023249845.1). Lineage (GTDB taxonomy): Bacteria > Eisenbacteria > RBG-16-71-46 > RBG-16-71-46 > RBG-16-71-46 > JAIOPA01. The sequence continues at coordinate 3,793 of JAHFBW010000242.1, read as the reverse complement.
GAGCCGGCCCTGGAGGTCGACGATGTCGGCCTCGGCGAGCCCCGTGACGTCGTCATCGGAGATGAAGTTGACGCGGCCGAACGCGGGATTGGGCTCGACGCGCAGCGGATGCGCGAATCCGGGCGCGGCGGGGCCCACGCCGACCGAGACGCCGATGCCGACCTGACCATTCGTCGTGTGCACGGGCGTCACGAAGAGGCCGGCGTTGTAGAAGCGCGTGCGCCGGATGTTGACCTGCGTGACCTGCTGCGTGTTCGAGGCGTGGAAGCGCAGGTGGTAGATGCGGCCGGGGCCGGTCAAGGACACGCCGTTACACAGCAGCACGTCGCTCACCGCGATGCTGTCGCCCGCCGTGCTGAACACGTGGAACGTGTTCCCGCACGCCGCGCTGCAGCCGCCGGTCATGAGGCAGCCCTGCTGCAGCGTGGTCGGCGCCGACGGCAATGGCGTGAGCGCGGCGGGATCGAAGCTCACCACAAGGTCGAAGCCGTTGAACGCCGAGCCGGCGCTGGTGACATCCACGAACACGTCGAAGTCGGTGCCCGGTGTGACCGTCTGCGTGGCCGGGGTGAGCGCCACGTTGACGTCGGCGCGCGCGGAGCCGGCGGCCCCGGACAGCGCGAGCACGCAGAGTCCGAGGACGACGAGACGGCCGCGATGCTGTGCAGTGCGCATGGCGTTTCCTCCCATTGACTGGCGACTAGCGGAGACGGACGAGCGTCCGGGAGTAACGCCGGCCGCCCGCGACGAGTTGAGCGAAGTAGATTCCGGGGGCGGCGGCGCGGTGCAGCTCGTCGTCACCCAGCCAGGTGAAGTGGTACGTCCCGGCCGCGAACGCGCCGTGCGCGAGCGTGCGCATACGCCGGCCGTCCACGGAGTAGATGGCGAGTTCCGCGTCGCCGGCCGTTGCGAGCGCGAACGACATCGTGCTGGCGCCCTGCGCGGGGTTCGGTGCCGGCGCCAGCAGCAGCGTGTGTGCCGGGGGGGCCGCGGGAGCGCCGAAGCTGAACACGCCCGGAGCGAGCGGACGATTGGCGGCATCGCGCGCGAGCACGCGCACGAGCCGGATCACGGGGTCGCCGGCGGCCCGCGCACGGAACGTGACCCGGGCGAGGTCCCCCGCCCCGGCGAGCCCGCGCGTGCGCGCGCCGAGCAGCACCGCATCGAGCGTTCCGGGTCGCGCGGACCACACCACGCCATGCTGCGCTTCAATCCAGCCCGCACTGGTGACGGCGATGGGCTCCGCGAGCGTGGCGTCCCAGCCGAGTTCCGCGGACAGCCCCTGCACCCGGCCGGCCGCCAGCATCCGCACCACCGCGTCGAACACCGCGCCCGCCTCGACCCGCGTCGGGGCGTCGACGGACACCACCTCCGCCGCCGTGGCCGCACGCGCACAGGCATCGGCCGCTGCGATCAACGCCGCCGGACCGGAGACCGCGCCGTAGTTCGTGGCGAACACGACCAGGTCCTCGAAATCGATGCGGCGATCGGTGAACGGCCGCGTCGTCACCGACAGGTCGACGGTCGGGCCGACGTCGAGGTAGCTGACGCCCGCGCTCAGGATGGCGGTGCCGCTGATGCCGTAGTGCGCCCCGAGCAGCGAGATGTCGAGATCGTCGACGAGATTGTCGCCCGCGCCGGCCGTGACGCCGTCCGAGACGTCGCCGAGCGCGTAGTTGGTCGTGCCCACGGTCTGGTTGGAGACCGCCGACACCTGCCCAAGTACGTTCTTTGCGAAGATCACATAGGACCACGCGTCGCGCGTGAGCGGTTCATCGCTCTGGCCGCTGGCGCCAACCGCCGTGAGCACCCACGGCGCCCCCGGCGGGTAACTGGGCGTGGGCGGCGCGAGTCCGCCCGCATCGTCGTAGCGCGGGTAGCCGCCGAACGCGGCGCGGTACACCTGCACCGTGGACGTGAACGCCGTCGGAGTGAAGCTGATCTGGATGCGGGACGTGCCGTCGGCGTCGTTGCCGCTGATGAGGCGCGTGGCCGCAAGGTCACCGACGGCGCCCGGGACGGCGGGCACCGTGAGCGTGTAGGCGGTCGCGCCCGTGCAGCTGCCGGCCGCGGTGGCGGTGACCGTGAAGCCGTACACGCCGGTCGCCGAGGGCGAGCCCGCGAGCAGGCCGGCGCTGCTGAGCGTGAGTCCCGGCGGCAGCGCGCCGTCGGTGACCGCGAACGTGTAGGGCGCCACGCCACCCGAGGTCGAGAGCGACTGCGAATAAGCGACGGCCGGCTGGCCCGGGGGCAGGCTCGCCGGCAGCACGCTGAACGGCGCGCAGACGATGATGGAGTAGGCGCGCGACCCGGTGCACAGGTTCGCGTCGGTGGCGGTGAGGGTGAAGTCGAACGAGCCGCCTGTGGTCGGGCTCCCCGAGATCAGGCCCTCCGCGCTGAGTGACAGGCCGTCCGGCAAGGCGCCCGCGGTGACCGCGAACGTGTACGGATCGAGCCCCCCCGAAGCGGACTGCGTCTGGCTGTAGCCGCTACCCTGCGACCCGCCTGGCAGCGAGACCGGGCTCACGTCGATGGCGGGGCAACTCGTTGTGATCGACGCGCGTTGCACCCGCCCCCCTGCTCCCATGCCGGTGGTTGCGGCGGCGAAGGTGAGCGGGAGCGCATGGGCCGCGGTCGCACCGAACACGAGCATGAAGGCCACGAGTCGAGCCCCGAGGCGGGCGAGCCCGCGCCGGGGCATGGCGGAACCGAACCGGGGGGCACTGCGCGATGGCATGGGCAAGGTGTCCTGGCAGGGGGGCGTAGGCGCCATCCACGTTGTCCTCACACGCTCTGATCCGGGGCAGTAGGAGGGGGGCCTCGAGCTGCGTGCTTGGCATGTCGGCTTTCAGGAAGCAAACTGGCGCCAATATGATACAGGGCCCCCGCGGCCGTTCCAAGGAATTGCGCTGGCCCGCAGCAGGTTCCAGCGTCGACGACCGGCGCGGGCTGTCACGCGCGGTCGAGCGCTCGCGCGAACCGGACGGCGTCGGGCCAGGGTGCGCAGGATGCGAGCATTCGCAGCTCCAGCGGCCCCCCCACCCGGGCGGCCATGCCGTCCCGGGCGGCCACTTCCCCGCCCCTCACGCGGCCGGCTAGCGCCGTTCCGTTGTGTGTCCCAGCGGGGCCCGGCCCAGACCGGCCTCCAGGTCCGCGGCCAGCCACGCCAGCACGGCGTAGCAGGCGACATTCCGCCGCACGAGGCCTGGGTCGACCTTGTCGAACGTGTCGTTGGCCGTGTGGTGCAAGTCGAAATAGTCGGCGGCGTCCGTATCCAGGTCGCACACCGGCACGCCCAGCTGCAATAGCTGACCCACGTCCGCGTCGCCACTGGCGTCGTTCCCGCGGTATTCCACGCCGAGCGGAGCGAGCAGCGACTGCATGGTCCGGATGGCGGGCAGGCGGTCGGGTGGCACGCGCGAGTGGAGCCCGAGCGGCGCGAACGCCCCGAGATCGGACTCCATGCCGAACATGTGTGCCGCGGCCTCGCTGCCGTGGTCGCGGGCGTAGGTGCGCGCGCCGCTCAGGCCGAACTCCTCGTTCGCGAACAGCACCACGCGGACGGTTCGCCGGGGCTTCTGCCTGCCCTCCCCGATCAGGTGTGCGGCTGCAGACACGATGGCCACGCCGGCGCCGTCATCGTGCGCGCCGGTGCCGAGGTCCCACGAGTCGAGGTGCGCGCCCAGCACCACCACCTCGCGCGGGCGCTCGCGGCCGGGGATCTCGCCGATGACGTTGGCCGAGTGCGCGCTGTCCGCCCACTGCGACGTGTTGCGCAAGTGCATGCGCACCG
>JAHFBW010000241.1 GCA_023249845.1 Candidatus Eiseniibacteriota bacterium | reverse complement strand
CGCGACTGCATCATCCGCTGGCAGCGCATGGAGGGTCGCGAGACGCTCTACATCCCGGGCATGGACCACGCTGGCATCGCAACGCAGAACGTGGTCGAGAAGAAGCTGCGCGCCGAAGGCCGTTCCCGCCAGGACCTGGGACGCGACGGATTCCTCGATGCCGTCTGGAAATGGAAGGAGCAGTACGGCGGCATCATCTTCCAGCAGGAGCGCCGGCTCGGCATCACGCCGGACTGGACGCGCGAGCGCTTCACGCTCGACGAGCGTTACTCGCGCGCCGTGCTGCACGTCTTCAAGCACCTGTTCGACGAAGGGCTGGTGTACCGCGGCCGGTACATCGTGAACTGGTGCCCGCGCTGCCGCACGGCACTGTCCGACGAAGAAGTGCAGATGGTCGAGACCGACGGCCACCTGTGGCACATCCGCTACCCGCTCAAGGACGGCCTCGGCTCGGTCAGCGTGGCCACGACGCGGCCCGAGACCATGCTCGGGGACACTGGCGTGGTCGTGCATCCCAAGGATTCGCGCTACGCGAAGCTCGTGGGCAGCTTCGCCGTGCTCCCGCTCGTGCGGCGCGAGATCCCGATCCTGGCGGATGACTCGGTCGATCCCAAGTTCGGCACCGGCGCGGTGAAGGTGACGCCGGCGCACGATCCGAACGACTTCGCGATCGGCCGCCGCCACGGCCTCGCCGAGGTCGTGGTGATGGACGAGGGTGGCGTCATGAACGACGCCGCCGGCGACTTCCGCGGACTCGACCGGTTCGAGGCGCGCGAGCGGATCGTCGCCGCGCTAAAGGACGCCGGCTACCTCGAGAAGGTGGAGCCGCACCGGCACAGCGTCGGGCACTGCTCGCGTTGCGACACGATCATCGAGCCCTACCTGTCGTGGCAGTGGTTCGTGAAGATGGCGCCACTCGCCGCGCCCGCGATCGAAGCGGCCAAGAAGGGCAAGGTCAAGATGTTCCCCAGCCGCTGGAAGAAGGTGTACCTCCACTGGCTCGAGAACATCCGCGACTGGTGCATCTCGCGGCAGTTGTGGTGGGGCCATCGCATTCCGGTGTGGTACCGCGGCGACGAGATGGTGGTGTCGCTCGACTCGCCGCCGGGCGAAGGCTGGCGCCAGGACGAGGACGTGCTCGACACGTGGTTCTCGTCTTGGCTGTGGCCATTCGCCACGCTCGGCTGGCCCGAACACACGGCTGACCTTGCGCGCTACTACCCGAACAGCCTCATGGTCACCGGCAGCGACATCATCTTCTTCTGGGTCGCGCGCATGATCATGGCCGGCTACCACTTCCTCGGCGAGGCGCCGTTCGCGCACGTCTACTTCACGAGCATCGTGCGTGACGGGCAGGGACGAAAGATGAGCAAGTCGCTCGGCAATTCGCCGGACCCGCTCGAGATGATGGAGAAGTACGGCGCGGACAGCGTGCGCTTCTGCATGGTGCAGACGCCCACGGGCCAGGACTTGCTGTTCGACGAGAAGCGGCTCGAGACCGGCAAGTTCTTCGCGAACAAGTTGTGGAACGCCACGAAGCTCGTGAGCATGCGGCTCGGCGACGACGACCTGTCCGGCGTCAAGGAGTCGCAGCTCAACCTGTCACTCGCGGACCGCTGGATCCTGTCGCGGTTCGCGAACGCGGCCAAAGACGTGTCGCGCAATCTCAAGACCTATCGCTTCGCCGAGGCGGCGCAGGCCGTGTACCAGTTCGCGTGGAACGAGTACTGCGATTGGTACCTGGAGATGGCGAAACCGCGCTGGGCGCTGGCCGACCTGGGCGATCAGATGAGTGAGGAGCAGCGCGCCGATCTGCGCACCGCCCGTTGGGTAAGCTGGAGGGTGCTGGACGGCATCCTGCGGCTGCTGCACCCGTTCATGCCGTTCGTGTCGGAGGAGTTGTGGCAGGCGCTCCCGCACGACGGTGACACGCTCGCGACGGCGGCGTGGCCGAAGCCCAAGAGCGCATGGTTAGACGCCGCGGCCGAGCGGGAGGTCGGATTCCTGCAGGCCGTCGTGGTGGCGGTGCGAAATCTGCGCGTGGAGTCCAAGATCGCACCCGGCAAGCCGGTGCGCGTGGTCGTGCGCGGCGGCGGCGCCCAGTTGGAGCTACTCGAGCGCCTGGACGCACAGCTGCGTCCGCTCGCCAAGATCGAGACGTTGGACTTGGCGCGCGACGGCTCGCGGCCGCCGGTCGCGGCCTCGGCCGTCGTGGAGGGTGCAGAAGTGTTCCTTCCGCTCGAAGGTCTGATCGACCTCGACGAGGAGCGCGCCCGGCTGACACGCGAAGCACAGAAGCTCCTGACGGATCTCGAAGGCGTGAAGAAGAAGCTTCGCAACCAGGACTTCCTGCGCAAGGCCAAGCCCGAGATCGTGCAGCGCGAGAACGAGCGCCTCGTGCAACTCGAGGAGACGCTCGACAAGCTGAAGCGCGCGCAGTCGAGCCTCTCCACGGTGCGCGACTGACGGCTCGCATCGGGCCCTGATGGCACGTTCGCCTGTCGCCGCGAGCGCGCGGAATAGACCGGGGCCGGCGGCGTATCTCCCGCGACCCTTTCACGGAGGAACCATGACCACGCCGACTCGCGCGCTCATCCCCACGGCGCTCCTCGCCGCGCTCGCCGCCACCGCCTTTGCCGGCCCCTCGCTGACGCTTTACACCTCGGACCAGGGACTCGTGAAAGAGAGCCGCTCGCTCGAGTTCCGAGGCGGCCGTGACACGCTGCGGCTCGAAGGAGTCTCGAACCGCTTGGATCCTTCGTCACTTCGCCTCGTGCCGAACTCCGGCCGGCTCGCCCGCCTCGCGTATCGCTGGGACGTGGCCACGGGCGACGGCCTGCTCGAGCGCTCGGTCGGTGCGCGTGTACGCGTCGTGAGCAAGAACGAGCGCGTCACCGAAGGCACATTGCTTTCGGCCGATGGCGGCTGGCTCGTCGTGCGCGCCGAGGATGGCGCGTTGGTGACGCTGTCGCGCGAGGCCATGCAGGAGGTGCGCCTCGCCAGGCCGGACGCCGGACTCTCGCTTCGGCCGGCGATCGAAGCGGTCGTGGAGGGCGGCAAGCGGGGCGCCGGCAGCGCGGAGCTGCAATACCTGACGGGCGGGCTGTCGTGGGCGGCTGAACACACGCTCGTGCGGACGGGCGAGACGACCGCGCGCTGGTCGGCGGTGGTGCGGGTCGAGAACACGACCGGCCGCGTGTACGCCGACGCGCGCGTCAAGCTCATTGCCGGGGACGTCGCGCACACCGTGCCGGCCTCGCCACGCCCCGAGATGGCCATGATGATGAAGATGTCCGCTGATGGCGCCGCTCAAGAAGCGCCCAGCGAGCAATCGTTCTCCGACTATCACCTGTACACGCTGCCGGGCATCGTGACGCTGCGCGACCGCGAGAGCCAGACGCTCGTGCTGTTGGAGCCGCGCGATGTCAGGGTGAAGCCGCTCTACGTGTACCGGGGTGGCAACGCGGCCGGCGTGCAGTCGAAGCTCGAGCTCGTCAACAGTTCGAAAGAGGGCACCGGCGCGCCGCTTCCCGGCGGGCGCGTGCGTTGCTACGCGCCGGACGGCGACCAGGACCTGCAGCTCACCGGCGAGACCACCGTCAAGCACACCGCGGTGGACGAGAAGCTCACACTCGAGATGGGCTACGCGTTCGACCTGGCCGCCGAACGCAAGCAGCTCACCGACCGCAGGGTGAGCGACCGCGAGCGCGAGTACTCGGTCGAGCTCCGCCTCCGCAACCGCAAGAAGGTGGACGCGACGATCGTGGTCGAGGAGCCGGCCGGCGGCGACGTCGAGGTGCTCAAGTCCTCGCTCCCCGTGACGCGCACGGAGGCGAACCTCATCCGCTTCAGCGTTCCGGTGGCGAGCGGCAAGGAGGTCGTGCTCACCTACACGGCGCGGCAGCGCTGGTAGCCGGCGGCCGCCCGCGACTCGGTCGTGTCTTCCCGGTCAGTTCCGGCGCGCCACGACGCGGTAGGCCCGCGCCCAGCGATGCGTCGGCAGTCGTCGAAGCACCAGGTTCGCTGCGTGGACCCAGTCGTTCACGGCACCACCGAAGTGCGGCAGCGCGTGTGCGTCGAAGCCCAGCCGCGCCAGACGCGCCGCCAGTTCGCGACCGTCGAACAGCTGCTCCAGGACGTAGCCCCACTCGGGCTCGCGCGGGCAAGTGCCGGGTACGTACGCCTGCGTGGGGGCCGGTCCGCCCGCCAGATGCGAGGTCACGGCCGCCACGATCTGCGCGCGGTCCATCCCCGAAGTTACCTGCGCGAGCGCGGCGACGCGACCGGGCTCGAGCGCGGGGAACGCCTGGCGCAGCACGCGCTCGCGACGACGCACCATGGGTTCGGGGACGACATGCTCGCCGAATGGGCCCTCCGGGCCCACCTCGAAACGCCGCCACAGTTCAACGGTGGCCGCTCGGATGCGAGGGTTCGCGCCATTGTTGCCGTCGGAGATGACGAGGTGGCCGCCGGGCCGCAGCACGCGCGCGCAATCCGCGAGAAACGCGTCCACGTCGAAGTAGTGCGAGATGCCCTCGATCGAGAACACGACATCGGCGCTCCCGGTGCGGATCGGCAGATGGCTCGCGTCGCCGCGAATGACGGACACGCGGCCGGAGAGGAACGGGAACCAGGCGGCATTCACGCGCGCGTGCGACTCCGCCATCGGCGTGTGAACTTCCAGGGCGCACACGTGCCGTGCGCCCCAGCAGCCGACGAGGTTCGAGACCATCCCGAAGCCCGAACCCGCGTCCACGACCACCTTGTCACGCACCCCACCGATCAGGTCGAAGAGGTGGCGCTTGGCTCGCACCCAGGTGCGCAGGCGACCGTCGTCGAGAAGCTCGCCGTTGTATTGATGGAACCACGCGTCGACACCTTCCGGCGCGCGGGACAGCGCCAATCGGGCGGCGCGCACGAACTCCGCCGGAGCAGGAACGCCGCGAGGGACGATGGTCTCAGTCATGGAGGGCGTGTTCGCGCAAGTAGGGAGGCATGTCCCACGAGTAGCAGGGCGCTTCGGTGCCGCAGAACAGCAGGTCCAAGCGCAGAAGCTCGAGGCTGAATCGTACCAATTCCTTGAAGGTCGCGCGCTTTCCGGAGGCGGGATCGCGCTGCGCCGCGCTCATGCGTGCACGGATCGCCTGCACATGAGCCACGGTCGCGAGCCGGCCGCACGCACCGCCGCGCGTTCGCACCGCTTGGTGCATCACGCGAACCTGGACGCCAGCTTCTCCACCGTGGTGGACTTCCGCAGCGTGGTGGGCTGGCCGAGCGCCTTCTCGAGCTTCGCACCGGACACGGTGCTCGTGCCGATCGTTCGCGTGGAGCGCCAATAGAGCTCACGATCGTGGATCCTGAAGCTTTCGATGTCGGTGGCGAGCGTCTGCACCTGGCGTTCCGCGGTCGCGGTGGGCTTTGCGGCCAGGAACCGG